>JBHLLM010000034.1:2200-13457 GCA_048885575.1 Candidatus Hermodarchaeota archaeon | reverse complement strand
TAATATAGTACGCAAAACGAGTAAAAGTTATGCCTCCTATTAATGCTTCAGAAGGATTTATAGGTAGATTTGCAAAAGGATAGAAATAAGGTGAAAGAGCTTCGACAAACCGTTCCCAAAGTTGTGAGGAGTACTTAATTCTATTATTAATTAATTCGGTGGGCTTTCCATAGCGATCCCAATATTCATGTAGGATTTCTGGGGTTTTAAAATATCCATCAATATACCAAGCATATTCTAAGCCCGTATTGACTTGTTTTCCTGATCTGTAAATCCTTCCGTCCATTCTATTAAGACGACAGTTAGGATATTCTTGAGGGGCATTTTCGTATCTAATTTTAATTTTTGTTTCTCCAAAAGGGTCCATTCCAAAGAGATCAACGTTCCAAAATCGTTGTTCTGTAATATAATACTTTATATTAGAGATTTTATCTTCTACATAAAAGTGAAATTTATCCAATTCTCCGGATTCTTTAAAAGCTTGGAATGAACTTCCCGTTTGCTCGAATCCAAAATAATTAATTGGAACCATATCTGGTTCTCCATTGAGTTCTAAAGCCTTAAATACGCGTTCACGTTTAGAGAGAGTCAAATATGAAACTCCTTTCCTAATTATATTTAATGTAATAATATAAAGTTAAAAAAAATATTGTAAATTACCAAATGGGCAATTAACAACTCATATTTTTTTTTAATGAAAGTAATAACATTTTTAAAATATTAGATAGAATTAAGTTTATGAATGAAACTCGAAACAATCTAGTTCTTGTAAAACAATCGACAGGTTCTATGATTTCCTATGGAATGTCTGATATGCTATGGCAAATCTTTAATGGAATTTTTGGCGGTTTTTTCTTTTTATTTTGGGAAGTTACCGTAGGATTAGATATCTGGATAGTTACTCTTGCGTACACAATATTTGCTGTCTGGAATATAGTCAATGATCCAATTTTTGGGTATATCGCAGATCGTCCGAGGAAATTTTGGAGTAAGTTAGGTAAAAGATTTCCATGGTATATCATAGGAGGTATACCTGCTGTGTTATTTCTTGCAGTTATATTTAGTCCCCCTAATTTAGACCCCGTCGATGCTGCTTGGATTTATTTTGCATGGATATTAATTTCAACATGTCTTTACGAACTATTTTTCACTATAACAAACCTAAATCATGTAGCTTTATTTCCAGATAAATTCCGCTTAGATAGAGATAGGAGGAAAGCAGGTTTCTGGAGAATGCTTCTAGGAATTATTGGAACTGCAATTGGTTTTATTATTCCTCCGATGCTTATTGATCAGACAAAAAAATTTTCTTTTATGAGTATGGCATGGATTTTTGTGATTTTTAACATGATAATTCTTGCATCATCTATTCCAGGACATCGAGAGAGCTCATATTTAAAAAATCGATATCTAAAAGAACAAGAGAATAGAGAATCCATCTCATTTTTTCAAGCATTGAAAATAGTAGTAACTCATAAGAATTTTATGGTAGTTATATTAGTATTTTTGATGGATGGAATAATAGGAGCTAGTCTTACTGCCTCTATTCAATATGTTACTCTATATATACTCGAAGCTCCACCAGGTTCTGCGATATTGATACTTGCTCCTTTTATTTTTGCTGTCGTCGTTTCACTAATTCCATGGTATTTTTTATCTCAAAAAATGAAGAATAATCGGAAAATGCTGATACTTGGTGTATTTTTAAACACAATAGGACTCTTACCATTTATGTTCGTTCAAACTACCTTAGGTTTTATCATAGCCGCGTTAATTTTAGGAATAGGTGGGGGAGCACTTAGGATTGGATCTAATCCAGTTTTAGCAGACGCGATTGATGAGGCTGTCGTTGATTCTGGGAGGCACATAGAAGGCAGTTTTATGGGTGTTTATACCTTTTTTATCCGATTTTCACTTATTATTCAAGGATGGATATTTGCGATAACCCATACTTTAACCGGTTTTGATCCGCTTTCTTTAACCCAAGAAGAACTCGCAAAATTTGGTATACGGATGCATACAGCGTTGATTCCTATGATCCTTACATTTGTTGCACTCGTTGTTTTTATCCTCGTCTATGACTTGAGACCCGATAAAACTAAAATAATTCAGGAAAAGTTGAAAGAATTAAAACTATAATTTTTTTCTTATTTTTTGTATGATGATTTCAAACAATTATTTCTTTACGAAAACTATCTAAAATAACTATAGAACCCAAAATTAGCAATATAGGTGATATAATATTGAATATTTCTAGCATTAATATCTCTGGTTTGAAAATACATCCTAATCCAACAAAAATGACCCCTAAAATTATTTTGAAAGATTTTATCTTTGATGTTCCATAATTCTTTAAAAAAATAAGGAGTAATAAATAGGGAACGAGAGAACTACTTATTAGAATCCATATCAATATTATATTTGGCAATCCTGTGAAGCTCAAAATAAGTACTATAATTGAGGGGATTATTCCTACAAAATAATGCCTCTTATATGTAATCTTGTTCATGATTCTCTCTAAATGTATGATTTTGTTCCAAAAAGGGAAAAATAATAGTAAAATTCTTATTTTTAGTAATAGATCGTATATTTCGTAGTTTATTGGTAAGAAATCTGATAGAATTTTCATTAAATTTTCAATGGTTATCAAAAGAAAAAAGATCTCCCATGAGAATAAATCATTGTAAAAATGAAAATTGTTTTGTTTAGAAAATTTCTTTGAAATGTAGAGCTCATGAATGATAACTAATGCTATCAATACAGATATTACCACATTAACCATCAGTAATAATGTGCCAAAGAGAATAAAATCCAAATTTACCCCTCTGCTAAGTGAAACAACGCTATAGGGATCAAATTCCCTTCAAGTGATACCCGTTCATTAGTTGCACGATTTACCAAATTTTTTGCCATCTTATTGATGATTTGTTCAGCAGCATCAAGATTGAACATTTTTCTGTATTTTGGATCGTCGGGATTTGATAATACTTTCTTCTGCCATTTTAAACCAAATGCGTTTGCCTGCAATTGTAGCCCAGCTAATGCCATACCAACCTCTACCTCAGCCCAATACTTTAGATTCATCATTCTATGCATCGGCCCCGCACAGGGCTTTTTTCTATCAATACATAGAAGTATTGCATAATTAGAAAAACTAATTTCAAACTCCTTTTCGATCTCAGCATAAAAAGAATTGGAAGTAAATTTTTGAATGAAATGATCATAAGTTGTTGTTCCATTAACTTTAATCCATCGATTTAGGGCAGAGTACCCTACTGGATTATATATATACGATCCCTTTGATACACCTGCAAGATCTTTTACACATACCATAGCATATACAGCATATCCTGCACATCCAGATGCGTGGACGCGACCATAACCATTTTTATCCAAAGCATCACGGTTTCCATGAGTTGAGTGATCTGTTTCTCCTTGACAAGCCCATAGTAATTGAGAGATTTGGTGTAAATTGGTACAATTTAGTGCTTTTTCCTCAACCTGATTATATATAGCATCATCCAGTGGAACCCCTTTATATTTATTTTCATAAATGGCGCGATCTTCATAACACACGGGAGTGTCGAGTAAAACAACACCCTCTTCTACTTCTCTACGAAGAGCTTCGTTAGTATCTTCCACTAAAGCTGCTCTATCTCTCTCTCGAGCTGCTACAGAATATAAAAATGTATAATTTTGATTTGTTATATTGTTAACGATTCTATTGTATTTCTTGGGTGCTCTCGCCCTTTGGGAAACTCCGAGTCCTATGCTATCCACTTTTAACGAGAAATATTGCCATGTAATCCCAACACGAATTAAATCTTCGAAATTAACGAGTTCTTTTAAAATCAGTTCGGGATAAATTTCCAAAGTAAATTTGGTCTTCTCTTTATCAGTTAAAAAAGTTAAATCATCGCGATTAAATTTATATATGCCCCCTTTGTAATCTTCTCCATCCGGTAATATAATAAATAATAATTTTTGTGGAGCTGCTTGAAGAGCGGCTTTACAAATTTCCTTAATTTGCGATAATTCTAATACAGATCCACCACCTGAGCAATCTTTCCGCCTTGCCAAACACTCTTGGAGACTCATATTAAACTCGATATAATTTTTAAATGCAATATTTATTATATAATAAATTTGTAGTTAAAATCTTGACTTTTAAAAAAAAAGAAATAATAATTTACAATTATAATTTGTAAAACTTAATTTTTTTATTCAGCTCGTATATCTTTAACTTATGTCCGATTCCATGCCTGCATTATTCTTTGGTCACGGGAGTCCTTTTAACTTGTTTCAAGAAAATCCGTTCACAAATTCGTTGCGGAACCTCGGCTTAAACCTACCCAAACCCCGAGCACTCGTTATTATTTCTGCGCATTGGGTAACTCAAGGCACCCAATTAACATTAGGTGACAATCCTAAGATGGTTTACGACTATTACGGCTTTCCTCCTAAATTTTATGAATATGTATATCCTGCCAAGGGTGATAGACAAGTTTCAGAGGAAATTGCAGAATTCTTACCAAAGGTTATAAAACCATCCTTGGAATGGGGAATTGATCATGCTGCAACTATTGTCTTGCAAAATTTATTTCCTAAAGCGAATTTTCCCGTAATTGAGTTGAGTCTTGATTACTGGAAACCACCTAATTATCATTTTGAATTAGGTAGAAAACTAAAGCCCCTGAGACATAAGGGAATCATGTTCATAGGGAGTGGAAACCTGATTCACACGTTTCGAGAAGTGGATTTTGAGAATCAATACAGAGCTCCCGTCCCGTGGGCTAAAGAACTTGACACTCTTCATAAAAACGCAATTTCTAACAATGATTTTGATAGTTTAATCCATTATAATCGATGGGCTCTCAGTGCTAGAGGTTTCCAAACAAGTGAGCATTATTTGCCTATGCTTTATATCTTGGGAATGAAAGATGAGAAAGATTCACTTGAATTTGTGTATGAAGGATTTCAGCATGGCACTATTTCTCACCGGAGCTTTATGTATCATTAATGAAATACACTAAATTAATGTTAGAAATTAAAAAAGCTTTCTAATAATAACTTTAGAAAGATTTTTGAATTATCAAAATAAGAAGTAATCAATTATTTGAAGATTAGTTAGAAGAAAGTATGCAAATCACTTCTACAGCAGGATATTTCATCTAGTATATTCTTAAAATAAAACCACCCCTTACTCTAAAGGATGAGGAAGCCAATAAAGTATGCGAACTCTTTGAAAAATTGTTAATAGAATCTTTAACTTCTTTAAAATAATTTCTTTTTCTAAAATTATTGCTAAAACTTCATTTTGAGCTTACGGAATTTTTTAATTTCGATTCAAGTTTATGTACTTCATTAAGATAAATATTTGAAGCTATAAATGATGGTTCGGTCTCTTCTATTTGCTTTAAAATCTGTATTTTTAATTTATAAGCGTTTATAAGTAGTTCTGGACTTATTTTCTCAGTTGTATTAATAATTACATCAATTATATGAAGGGCAAGTTGCATCCTTCCCTCCTCAAATAGCTTTTTAGCTCTTATATAATAGTTCTCACTATCGCAAATTTTCAAAAATTCATTAGCTATTTCGCTTTTTTTCGCTGGAAAAAGATCCGTGGGATTGCCAGTATCATACCAACCGTGATATAATCGATAAACTGCATGTATTGCAAACCTATAGCATCCATATACTTGCGCTAAGATTTTACGATTATATTTTTCTGGAAAAATTTCAAGCATTTCATAATATATTTGTTCAAACCATTTTCCCTCATTTAACCGTTTTACTACTTCATCGTGTACGAAATTTAAGACATCGGCTGTTATTGAAAGGATCTCTTTTATCTTTGCTTTCCCTTCAATAAGAGGTCCTTGACCTGGAATTAAATACTCAGGCTCTTTTTCTATCATTTTTTCCAATGCCTGAGCCCAATCTTTGGGATATCTTTGAACTTTATATGGGTTGCCTATATTGGGAAAAACAGATATTATAAAATCTCCTGTGAAAAGAACTTTTTCTTCGGGAACAAACATCCATATCTGATCATCAGTTTCTCCTTTCCCATGATATAATTCAAAAGTGTATTCTCCCAATTTAAAAGTGTAATTTTCGTTTCCACGAAGGAGTATTGTAGGGTTTAGAGTTTCATGAGCAGAATTATATTGTTTATTTTTCCCTAAAACAGAACCAAATTGTTGATCGTGTAGCCAATTAAGGTATTTATCTAACATTCTATATTTTTCAAATCGATTCAATAAATTCTCATGGGCAATTACTCGGGGCATTTCCCACCTTTTTTTTTCAATTTCTTCAATAAAAGGTGAAAATCCGAAACAATGGTCAAAATGACCGTGGGAAAATATTATATATTTAATAGGCTTCTCAGTAATTTCCCTAAGTGCCTTAAACACTCGTGGACCATTTAATTTTGAAGAAATATCGAATAAAACTAAACCCTCTTTGGTATCGACAATCCCCATATTTGAAAAGGCGCTAATTTTATGGAACTTCCCATTTGCAAAAGATTTAGGAGGATACAAGCCAAAAAGTAATTTTCTATTTTCTTCTGTAATTTTCATAATAGTTATCCATTCAAAATTTAATTTATTTTTAAATTGTCCTTTAAATATAAGATTGTAATGGTATTGACTTAATTAATAAACTGAAGACAAAATTGTATTGAAGGGAGAATGTGATAAGCGATCCCCAAAATATGTGGACTTAAGAATGCTTTAGGATCATCATAAAGCTCATAATGATGAGCTACCCCATATTGATTTAATGTTTCATGGATTTCTTTTGTTGCAATAGCTGAACCCATTTCATCATTAACTGCGCAATTAACCAAAAGATTAACATTTTTAAGAGAATTTGGAAACTCTCTAATTAAATTAGTTATATTATATCTCATCCAATTATTTAGGGAAACTTGATTTAAGCTTATTACTTTTCCACTCTCATCTCGTTTAATCGATGGTAGTAGAGGATTATTTTTTGAAAATATTAAGTCGCATGTGTCTAAAATGTCTGCCCATGTTTTTGCTCCCATCATTTTGGAAATTTTTTCTCCAAAAAGTTCTTTATTAAGAGGTACTATTAGTTGCCAGTCTATTAATTCACGAACCAAATTTCCCGGACTTAAAGCTGCAGCTGCAATAAATTTTTCTGGATAATTTATACATATTCTAAGCGTTCCAGCGCCTCCCATTGAACCTCCGATTAATGCTCTATGTTGGTTATCGGGGATAGTTCTATAAGATGAGTCTATATATTCTATAACATCTCGAGCAATATAATCCCTGTAATTTCCCGAGAAAGGAGAATTAACGTAATAACTGCCTTTAGTAGCAATTTTACCGTTTAAGTTTTTTGTATTATTAATATTGGGAAGGTGAAGGCTTGCATCGGGTTGAACTAATATAAAAGGTTTTAGGTCTTCGTTTAAAATTAACTCATCAATTTTTTCATATGTAATGATTTTATCTAAGTCAATTTTCTCTAAAATGCTTTTTGGAACACGATCTAAAGGGAGAACTTTATCTTTCTCAAGACTGGATGTAATTGTCCAATTGTGGTTATTCCCGCCATACCCATGTAAAAAATAAAGTACTGGATATTTTGTATCATCTGAATCATAATAATCCGGAGGTAGATAGATACGTAAATCACGATCAACTGGACTATTAAGGGGATTATCTTCTAAGTTTTTTGCTCGGAAATTATCGATAATATATCTTTTATTCTGCTTTATTTCATCCATGAGAAATCACTATTTTATAAATCCAATTAATTTAGCTAAAAATTATAATGTGAACTTATAATCCAATTTCTTTTAATTTTTGCGTGTTTTCAAACGCTTGTTCCTTGCTTATAGAATACATCAAAGCAAATGCTATTGCTCCAATAAGCATTATAAAGAATGGAATTAAGCTAATTTGAACTAATAATCCATTATATGCCGCTTCAGTATAAGTACTGGGGTCACCAGAAACAAAACCTGTAAAGAAAGACACTATCGCAAAAATTAAGGTTTGGGTCGCATATGAATAAGCCGTAAAAATCCTTAGAACACCATTATAAGACCCTTCTTCTCGCTTGCCTGACTTAATTACTGCATTATCGATCGCCTCGGCGCCTATGTAAATTCCCGTTACAATTACACCCCCATAGGCAAACCCGCCAAAAATACATAAAATGTTTAAGAGAGCAACTGGTAAGACAATTATCGAAAAAAGCAATAAGAAAAACAAGCTAAACAACCCTAAACTTATAATCCCACACTTTTTTGCTCCAAACTTCTTTACTAATGGTATGAAAATTAAGGAGCCTACAAAAGTCATGATTAAAACAATTAATGTTGGAAGGATAGTCTGAATAGAATCTACTTCATAACCAAGTCCATCAAGCAAGAAAAAAGGTATTCCGTTTAAAAAGCAAATTCCTGCGACAGAATATAAGGTAAACATTATCAAGTATGCCATCCAATTTTTGTCCGTGAATATTCTTTTGAGACTTTCCTTAATTGCAGAATAACTTTTCTTTTGTTTATCAAGAATCACTCTGAATGCTCTTATCTCTTTATTTTCATATACACCATATGAGAATGGAATTAGCATGATGTAAAACATAATTGTAGATATAATGACCGTTCCTAAATACGCTTCAGGAACATCTTTTCCACCCAATCTTCCCAAAATAATTGGAATGAGAATTGCAGTAATTAAAATCTGGAAAATAATGGTTACAATCTGAGTTGCTCGTATACTCTTGCCACGTTCACTTTGAGTTCGGAATAAATCTGGAAACAAACCAGATTGATTTATCTCTGCAGCCGTTCCAAATGTCTCAAAAATGCACATCATTACTAATAACCACACGATTGAAAGGGTTAAATTACCTGGATCATTTAAAACAATAGAAATTGGAATGAAGGATAAGATTAAGAATATTGGTTGAAAAATCCGTCCAAACATTATCCAAGGAAATCGTTTCCCGTATTTCTGTGTAAATCTAGTCGTACGATCTGCCAAATAACCTAATATTGGATCATTGAATGCATCAACCGTAGAATATATCAGATAAATCATGAAAATAGTAAGCTGCGGGATTAAAAGGATATGAGCCGAAAAGTATTGAATCCTGCCCCATAAATTTGTCATTATCAAACCAACAGGGCCTCCCATGGCCCATGCCCAATATTTTACTCTTTTATGAGGTGTTCTTATATTGATGTCAATACTCTCCTTAACTTCTGATTGAGGCATTTTGATTCCTATTTATTATTTTAATAATAATTTTTTAAAATATACATCTAATAAAAGAGTTATAGATTTTCATCATTTTTATTTTCAAAATTTTAGTCAGAAGCTCATTAAGAGCTTTGCAAATTTTATAATTTCGATTCGACCTTATATATCTTAATGCTCTTAGTCCTTTCTTTTTGACTTCGGAATAAAGCTGGAAATAATACTGATTGATTAATTTAGGTAGAGCCTTTATCATCAATTTAAACGAGATAACATCCATCAGTATCAAACTCATGTTTATTCTTCAAAATTTTAAATGAGATACTGATGGGATCTGCGATTGTAGCATCTTATTCAAAGAGGTAATTAATCTATGGTACTTTCCAAGAAGTAAAGAAATCGTTTGAAGTAAGACCTTCAGAACTACTAATATTTTTAAAATTTAGGATAATTTCTCTTATTTATGGTTTAGCTGTCTAATTTCCAATAACAAAGTATTAGTCGCTTTTAGCTAAAACCTTCACTTCTAAAAAAATCTTCGTATGCTTCTCTATCTTCTACTGAGATATGATCTTCTGAAGGATTTTCGATAATAATGGGAGATAACTCAGTTTCATCATGATCTATTATCTTAGCGAGGAAATAATCTTTCTTAGATTCCAAAGAAAATTCTTTTTTGCAAGTTCTACAATACAACTTTTTTCCTTTAGGAATCAACATATTACCGCAATCTGGACAAAATTTCATCATATTTATTTGACTGCTCCTCAATGATATTTTCTTTTTTAATTTATTCCAATTACTGACTTGAATTCTTGCTTTTCCAGTAAAGACATCGAACTAATAAATATGTTCCTTATTAAAGAGTTGAAAAAGAGCGTATATAAATGTTATGATTGAAAATTATAAATAAATTATTGGAATTATAAAATAAAATTAGTTATTTAGAAAAAAAAATTAAAATTAGCTCATTTTTCTTTGAGGTATTCATTCATTTCTACAAATGAACTTGTTCTGATAAGTGCAGCCTTTAAGAACTGGAATCCTATATCGTATGTTGACCCGTCTCCACCGATATGAATAACATATGGCACTTCACCTTTGTATAATCCCTTTGCTTTTAGGATTTTATAGGTTGTGCTTATTCCTTCTGCTACAGTTGCTCCTGATTCAAATAAGTGGTGAACCCAAGGAACATTCCATGAGGTAACAAAATCTTTTGAGGTAGAAACCTCAACGCAACTAGTATTGTTTACATAGATAATATTCTCACCTGCTATGGCAGTAGCAACAGTTGCCATTTGATTCAAAAACATACCCGCACCACAGCCAGGGCATAATCCGTGTCCCGGAAGTAGATGATTTTGAGGTTTTAAGGATCTTCTATCAACTTTATAGAAATCTACAGGTTTCTCGGCTCCAAATATTTCAATGAGCCTTTTTAGCTTGAGGTTTCTTTGTTCAGTAAGATATATTATCTCGTCGATTTCCTTTTCCATGAATTTAGGTTTAAATAGATGCTTGAATTTACCCATTGATTTAAGATATTCCACGAATTTTTCCTTATCAATGTCTAATCCACGATAATAAGAAAATATTGGTATACCGTCTTTCACTCTTATTGTGTAGAGAGGCCAATATCCGCAATCGGTAGCTAATTTTGAAATACTTACAGCTTCTCCAGCGTCATGGCGCCATCCCCGCATGCAATCTGAATATGATTGAATAAAAGCCGATCCGTTAGATTTCATCCCATCAGCAATTTTACCCATCAAATCCATGGGATAAGCAGGATTCGCCGTAGCTAAAAACAGCGATTTAGTACCAAAAAATCCAAAAGGAGTAACTAAATCTTGTTTTACGCCTATTTTTCCGGGTATTTTCTCCCCTCCCGGACCAGTAGTTGTTGAAGCATAGGGTGGAGTTCCACCTGATTCTTGGATACCGGTATTCATAAAAGCTTCGTTATCATAGTTAAGAAATAATACATTAGATTTTTC
>JBHLLM010000034.1:0-2100 GCA_048885575.1 Candidatus Hermodarchaeota archaeon | reverse complement strand
TCTTGGACGATTTTCTGTAATTCTTCGTATGGGAAAGGTCTATAAGCACGAATTTTAATTAATCCTATATCTTTATTTTTCGTCATCCAACTGATAATGTTTCCACACATACTTCCCATAGTAATAAACGCAGTTTTTGAGGAATTATCCAAGTTGTATGTCTCAATTAAATTATAATGACGACCAGTTGCCTTTCCAAATTCGTTAAATGAATTTTGTACTATATCCAATACCGATTTTTTAGCAACATCAAGATTCATCCTTCCTTCCATGAAAAATCCTGGGGTAACAATTCCACCCCATACGCCTGGATGTTCAGGTGTGATTGTATGGCGAGGTTTTCTTGGTGTTAGTTTACGTACTACCTCGTCGGGACTTAACCATAATTTCTGAACAGAGTGAGAGATGACAAATCCATCGTGTACAAACATTGTGGGAAACAATGAGTTGTCAGATATCATGACGGATAATATTGCAGCATCGTAAGTTTCTTGAACATTTTCTGATACGATACAATTCCATCCATAATCAGTAATAACAAACTCCCAACTATTCCAAATTGATAGATTGGGAGCGTTGAAAGCTCGAGCAGAGATCATCATTGTTAAAGGAACTCGCCAACCCACAGCCATGGGTAAGGCTTCCGACATCAATAAGTAGCCTTGAGAAGCAGTAGCAGTAAAGGTTCTTGCACCAGCGGCACACGCAGCAGTTGAATAACTGATTGCGGCTAATTCAGATTCGACATTAACGAAAGCTGCTTTTAACCTTCCTTGATGAACCACATCGGATAACCCCTCAACTGACTGCGTTTGAGGCGTAATTGGGAAAGCACATATCACATCGGGATCTGTCTGAGTAACACCACCTGCTACGGCATAATTACCAATCATAGCCGTTTGAATTGGTTCTTTTATCTCCTTAAAGAAAATTTTCATAGGTTCTATTGACATTTTAATTATCTCCTCCTTCTTCTGGTAACGCACAAGCAGCAGGACCTTGCTTTGGTCGTTTACTTATGGCTTGAACGGGACAAATATTAAGACAATTTTGGCATGCTTTGCAGTGGAACACATCAATTCCAGACATGTGATATTTACCGTCATCACCTAAAGTTCTAAGGGTAGCAAAATCAGGACATATAAACCAACATTGGGTGCAATTTGTACATGTTACTTCGTCCCAAATTATTTCCCATTCTCCCCACGATCCAGTATTTACTTGATCGCTTCCGACTGGGATTGCATTTTCATCACAATACCAAACACCAGCTTTATCTAAATCTTTGTATCCTGGCAACCCTAGATATACTTGTTGCCACGGTACTTTACTATTTACAGTGAAATCTGGTTCGATTCCCATATCATAGACACAGGTTTCTTCAATTGCCTGTTTAATAGCTTGAATATTTTTTCCCGCAACTTCTCCCTTAAATCGTTTCATAATTGCGTCAGATAATTCCTCAAGCGTAAAGAGATGAGATACGCGAATTAAAGCTCCCAGTATGATTGTATTGGTAATATTTCTCCCTAATATATCAAGAGCAATGCGAGTTGCATCGATTGTAGCGATGTTTATGTCTTTTCGTTTGACCACATCTTGTATCGTTAGTTGGTCCATCTCTGTATTTACAATTAGCCATCCACCTTTAGGGATACCTGCTGTTACATCTACTTCAGATAATAATGATGGATCTAAAACGGATACAAAATGAGGGCCGTATACCTGTTCGTTTGATCTTACAAGATCAGCATTCGCAGAAAGTCTAACATAGCTTTCAGTAGGACTTCCCATGCGTTCCGCACCAAACAATGGTTGACAGACACCATATCCATAAAATGCTTCAACACAGAGATTAGAAGCGGTGACTCCTCCTTGTCCTCCGCGTGCGTGGAATCTTAGATTGATAGTATAATCTTTTAATATTTCTTTAATGTGTTCTGGAGTTAACATTTGAATTTTCACATATTTATTTTCAAAATATCAATTTGTAATTAGATTAGTATTCCAACAAAAAAAAGGTTATTCCCTTTAAACGATATGATCCTTTATTGAGCTGAAATGGTGAACTATTTAGGCTATGGCGCTTTTTTAAAAATA
>JBHLLM010000033.1:0-13584 GCA_048885575.1 Candidatus Hermodarchaeota archaeon | reverse complement strand
TCCTACTCATTTTTTTTTGTTGAAAAGCTTCTGATTTTCCTGATTGGGATATCAAATTCCTCAAGTAAAGGAATTAAGTGTTTTTTATCTTCAGAATTAGTTCCTTTCCAATCTACTATGAAGTAATCAACTGCTTCCCTTGTGTTCTTTATCATCATTTTGATTAAATTCTCATTTAATTCTTGGATGTGGTACTTTGGACAGATAAACGAAAGTGCGATACTAGCATTAATAATTAACCTCTTGAAGTTAGGAGCATAGTGAGTACCCCCAAATCCTAAACCAACTTTTAAACTTTTATCCTCTTTAAAAACTAGATATCTAAATATTGCATTAACAATAGCATTCGCTGCAACTTCACCTGCTTCCTTAATTATCCATTCCTTTTTACTACTCCCTAATTCCATAAATATTAAAGGAATATCTATTGATGTTGGTCCATGATGCGTTACTTCTACATCTAGAGAAAAATCGGGAATATTGAATTTTTTAATCTGTTCTCTTAATGATTCTACACCTGCTTTATGCAATAGAGCACTTGTTTTTGATAGATCCTGAGGTTTTCCACCAAAATCTGCATTATTGCTCCAATTACCGGTTGTATGAACTAAAAATGCGGGTTGCGCAGTTACAGATGTATGCCTACTAGCAAAAATTATTAACTCGGGTTTAAGCTTAGTTCCACTCAGTTTGAGTTCTTCAAGATATATGAGTGGTTCCGTTGTCAAACCTAAAAAGATTTGATTTTCGCTAAGAAAATTATCATATATCCCCTCAAAGGATAAATTCTCTAAGGTATATATTGGATTTTCATTCCATATCTCACCAGTCTCTGTAAAAGAATAATCTCTAGAATTTAAAAAAACTTCTCGCATATTCATAGAAGCATTATCTTCCTTTGAATTAATAATAAAAAATTGAATTGAACAACACCATATATGATTAATGAAGCAAATTAATTAAGAAAATTCGCATACTATCCAAACTTACAGTTTTAAAAATGGATTTTATCTTTAAAAGGTATCCTTTAATATTAATTTGGTTAATTTGCTAATATTAACAAATTTTAAAAAATTTGGAAACACGCTAATAAGAAGTAGATATAAGAGAAAATCTAAATCTAAAAACCTTTTAAATTAAAATTATATTAAAATATTTAATGTCACTTAATTTTACATTTATAGCCATTATTTCATTAATATTTGGAGCTCTCTTTTTTATTGTCGATTTTTATCAAAGAACTCATCCTAAACTCAATATTTCATTAATTGCAGGTATTTCTATCTCTTATTTCTTCTTAGTACTCCTACCTGAAATAGCTGAAAATATACCCGTACTCCCATTTGAAGTCATATTTTTTGAATACATATTTGTGTTGATTGGTTTCGTATTTATTCATATTTCTGAAAAACTAATTTTACAAAAGGTAGAGTCTAAATCGCAAAAGAGGATGCGTAAGTTACTCGAAAAAGAGAAAATATTATCAAGTGTAGAAGAAAATATCGAGGATATACTTTCGAAAGAATTAGAAAAAGATCATTTAGATGAAACAACTCTAAAGGACTTAGCTCAAACAATAACAGATTTAAAGAAACAAGGTGAAGAGTTTAAAGAAGAAATAGGCCGCTATAAGGTTAAGATTCAAACTAAAATTAACGAAGATTTAAGTAATTTACGTTTTTTTACTAATTTTACATATCATCTTCTCGTAGGGATTATTGTAGTAGGCTTATTAGCTTTTGATATATTTGGAGGGATTTTGTTTTTCCTATTCGCTTGGTTTAGAGCGGTTATAACAAACAGATCAGAAAGCCATATCATATTTACTGATCTGGAAATCTATGATACATACAATATTGATGAAAATATGACCCGAAAATACATTCTGGCTCTTTCGAATTTTTTAGGAGTCTTAATTGGATTGTTTTTAGATTTAATAGGTTTTGAATACTCGGAGTTATTCTATATATTTTATTCTTTTATTTCGGGAGTAATTCTCTATACAATTGTGAGGGAAGTAATTCCTGAGAAAGAAAGAGGCCAACCCCTTTACTTTTTAATTGGATTCGTTGGTTTTACCTTAGTCATTTTTACAATAAATATTATTACAGCAATAATTTAAGTAAGAAAATATAAATATTTTTATAAATTCAAATTAAAAGCAAAAAAGGCAATATAATTTATAAAATAAAACGACTTGATTATAACTATTCATATTGCTTAAGTTAAAATTTAAATAAATTTTATTTTATTAAAATCAAATTAATTAATTAATAGCTTCTCTAGGTAGAAGAGGAAAAAGACTATGATAAAAAAAACTTTTAAGGAAATATTAGGTATTGACGATGATGATTATAAAATCATTGAAATGTTAGAAAAAGATCCATCTATCACACATAGTGACATTGCTAGAGAAATAGAGAAGTCTCAACCTGCTGTTGGTGCCAGAATCATTAAGTTAGAAAGAAAACATCTGCTCACCAAACAAGTAGGTTTCAATATAAAGAAAGTTGATATTAAGGTCGCGATTGTATTTGTCTCAACGAAAGATGTAGAGACAATAGTCAGTAAAATTGAAAAATGTCCTTTCATCAACCACGCGTTTAAAATCTCTGGAGAATTTAATTTACTTTGTTTTGTGGCTGCATCGGATCTTCAAACCATAGAAAAATTAGTTGATTTATGTTTTAGAAAAGATCCAAATGTTATCAATGTAAAAACAAATATCCTAATTGACTCTGTTCACGATTTTGTAGTTCCAATTGATTTTCAGATAGAGAAATTTGATTATCATTCAAATGTTTGTGGTCCTGATTGTAATCTAAATGTTAATCTCCCAAAATATAAATTTGATATACCTGAAGAGGAAGGCTAAAAAACCGTTTCTATTCTATGCTATTAACCATTCCTTTTAATTGTGCCATTTTAAATTTACATTTTTCGCCGCATCCTGCTTCTAAAGTTGGAATATGTTCTTCACTTTCGAAATCAACAGGTAAGATAAAATCTTTCGCGATTTCAGTAATCATATTCATAGAAACAGATTGAACGTCAGGATCGCTTCTAAAATGGTAATTTACGATATTATCCAATTTCTCAAGTTTAGAACTTGCAAGCAAAATACAAATGTTATGAGACCCACTTAATCGAAATGCGTTCAGCATAAAAGGACAGAATTTCGCCATATCAAGAACTTCATTTGGGCGTTTAGTATTCAATTCCACAGTTGCTAAAAATAAATCTACCTTCCTAAAGTTGATTCCTGGCTGAAATTGAAGGATTCCTTCTTTCTCAAGCTTCTTTATTCTCATCCCAACAGTTGGTTGAGATCTATTAATTCTTTCTGCAATTTGAGTATGGGTTAAGTTTGGATCTTCTTGTACTAGTGTAATTATTCTGCGATCTATATCATCAAGCTTTAATTTGTCTGAAATCATATCCATTTCCTAGTATTAATTTTAATTCTATATTTAGATAATGATTTTACAAATTAAAAATATACTTATAATTTATAAATTATGAAAAAAGCTATACCAACTAATTTAAAATACCAAAATAAAAGCGATTCGCTCCAATTGTAAAAAATAAAATTAAGATCTTTATATTAATCTATGGTTATAGCTCTTAATTTGCATGCGGTTGTACAGATATGACATTTAATGCAATTATCTTCTCGTTCTTCTACAACGACGCACATAGGTTCAGAATCTTTATTAATAACCTCATAAATTCCTCTGAAACAGGCATCCTCACACCAATAAGCTTCACATCCCTTACACTTATTAGTATCAATATGATGGAATTTATAGCTCACAATTTTACGACTATCGGGTGTGTCACTCATTATATTAGTTAAAAATGAAATTCCATTTATCTCTATAGGTTATATTATATAATGAAATTTATTTAAATCGAATTAAAATAACTTTAATTAAATAAATCTCATTTTGAATAGTTTTAAAATGCATAAGAGAAAGGTTCCTCTTTTTGAAATCCCAAATCTCAAAAAAGGAGTTTTTTTAACTCGTCCTAATCGATTTGTAAGCGAAATAGAGTATAATAAAGAAGTAAAAACCGCTCACATTCACGACCCAGGACGGTTAACAGAGTTATTAGTTAAAGGTCGTGAAATCCTATTTACTGATTCTCGCGGTAAATTGGATTACTATGTTAAAGCTGTAAAGCATAAAGATGAATGGGTTCTCATTGATACAGCACTACATTCTGAAATAGCTTCGAGAGTTTTTCCATACTTCCCTGAAACTGCGAAAGCAAAAGAAGTAAGAAAGGAAGTACAGATTGGTAATAGCAGGATAGATTTCATTCTAGATGGTGTACCTTTAGAAGTAAAGGGCGTGACCCTTGTAAAAGAGGATTTGGCATTATTTCCTGACGCACCTACCGAACGTGGGACTCGACATATACAGGAAATTATAGAACGCAATGGAATGCTTTTATTTTTGGTATTTCGTAAAGCTTCTAGTTTTAAACCGAATTTTGAAACTGATCCTAAATTTTCAAAAAAATTATCTGAAGCGAGAAAGAAAAAGATAAATATGAATGTAGCACAACTCAGTTTTGATGGGAATACTATATATTACGAAGGAAGTATCCCATTGGCCGACTTCTAAGTAAGGATACATATTAATGGAAAGAGAATTTCAATTGCTCTTTTTCTTCTTCTTTTTTCTTTTCTTGCTAGGTTCTTCATGTTCTGGAGCGATGTCTACATCGACTTCAGCGATAATAAATGCTAGCAAAATAGGACCCGCATTGGAAAATCGTGGATCGGAAAATGTGTTAAATTTTATATCTTTTACTTTACAGTTCTTATCGCTTTGGCGCAAGATTATTAAGTTTTTGTTAACCTTGCGAGTAAATTCTGAAGGATCATCGAATGTTCCTCCAACTGCATAGACTTGGTTCATTCTTACTATTTGGGGAATTGGAGTTTCTTCTTCCATTTTTTTTAAACCTATTATTTACTTTTTTTAAATTGAAAATATAGGACTATATATATAAATTTCTTTGTTTTATAAAACTAACAATTTAGTGAGAAATGAATAGACTAATAATCAATAATTATATCTTTAATGTAATCGAAGGCTGAATATGCTGCCACAACCCCCTCTGCAACTCCAGTTATAGCTTGTTTAAATGGTGCGTCTGCAACGTCACCAGCAGCGAATACTCCCGGTATATTCGTTTCCGACTTTCTATTGATAATGATTTCATCCTTTTCATTTGTTTTTATACCTATTCGTTTTGCTAGATCTGAGTTGGGATTGGACCCTACTTCGATAAAGACTCCATCTACTTCAAATTCTTTACCGTTATCGAAAATTACTGATTTTACCGTATTATCTCCTCTAATTTCAGTAACATTGGTATTATATATGATTTCAATATTTTGATTTTCTTCCACTCGTTTCTTGTTTATAGGCTCAGCACGGATTTCCTCTCCACGATAAATAATGTAAACTTTCTTAACATTTTGAGATAAAAATAACGCTTCCTTTGCTGCAGAATCACTTCCACCAATCACACATACTATTTTGTTTTTATAAAATGGCCCGTCGCATGTAGCACAATAAGAAACTCCTCGTCCCGTAAACTCTTCCTCACCAGGTATTCCTAATTTTTTCCGTTCAGATCCTGTAGCGATGACTATGCTTTTCGCCTTGAATTTTTGAAAAAAAGAATGTAAAATGAAGTGATCATCTGCTTGCTCTACACTTCTAATCTCATCTGAAATGTAGGGAATACTTAAGGAATTCATGTGGTCTTTAAACATATCCATTAAGCCCTGACCACTTGTAGAGGTGATACCGGGATAGTTCTCTACAACATGAGTGGTAGCAATCAAACCACCAAATATTTTCCCTATAACTAATACATCCATCGCAAATCGAGCGGCATAGATTGCGCAAGCTATTGCAGTTGGTCCACCACCTAAAACAATAAGATCATAAGTCTTTTCAGTATCAAATTCTTCCATATCAATATTAAACATTCTTAAATCCTCTTTTTGTAATAAATAATAATTATATTTTTTTCTTCATAAAGTCTTATTTATGAGTTCATGTAAGAGCTCCTCAGCAGTTATATCCCCTATAATCTTCTTATCTTCATTAATAATTAATGTAGGAACAGTGGCTATGTTATATTTTTCACTAATTTCAGGAAAGGTCATTATATCAATAATACTTGTTTGTAATTTACCTTTAGATGCAAGCGCGAACTGACTGCAAATCGATATGATAGTAGAACAATAAACACAATAATCCGTAATTAATACTTTTATAACTGTAGGATTAATTTTATTCAGATTCTCTCTTATAATAGTTTCATAATAATTAGGATCTCCCGTAAGTAACATTAATGCTTGTATAAAAGGTTGGATTTTTGTTGCCATAGGCACAGCTAAATAGCGAATTATTACTTTATCCTTATCATTTATCATTAAAATCGCAGGTACTTGTTGAATTTCATATTTTTCTGCTAGGATAGCATTATCTTCAACCCTATATTCTTCTATTTTAAGCAACCCATTAGAGGCTTTCTGATAAATATCCAAAATCTCCACCATCTTTACGGATTCTCTGAGCTTCTCCGATGAGGTAAAGACTTTTAGCGTTACTGGCTTACTTAGTTTCTTAATTTCTTCACGAATCGTTCTCTCATATATGTACGAGATCGGCAATTATCTCACATCCTCAATATTGTCTATTTCGGTAAAAAGTGAAAGAAATAAAAAATCATATTAAACAATTTATTGTGAAAACATTTAGATTTGATTTCTATGTTGTTTTTATACTAGTATTGTACGTGTATGTTTCCCCCTATTAGCGCTCTTAGTATCTCATTCGCCCCAACCATCCCAACTAAAGTTTTTCTATCGTTAATAATCGTATAAGGAACCCCTGCAGCATCGTAATACTGTCCAATATCTGGATTCGCCGTTATATCTACTATTACGGTTCTGATCTTCCCTTCAGATGCAAGTGCAAATTGAGAGACTGTTGATACCACACTAGGACAATATGGACATGTTTCTGTTATCATTACTTTGATAGTTGATGGTTCAATACGATTAAGGTTTTGTTTTATTGTGGCTTCGTAATAATTCGGCGCTCCTGCAAATGTAAAAAGTGCTTGCACAAACGGTTGGATTTCACCTCCCCTTGGTGCTGCTAAATAGCGAATTAATTCTCTACCATTATCATCAATAAATAAAATAGTCGGAACTCGCTGAATATCATACCGCTTAGCGAATCCAAGATTATTATCTATAGATAATTCTTCTACTGTTAACATACCATTCGAGTTTTCCTCATATATCCTTAAAAGTGCCATAAATTGTCCACAATCCATACACGCTCTTATTTTACTCCCATCTGCTTCCGTTCTCTGGGAAGTGAAAACTTTTAACCTCACAGGTTTAGAAAGTTTCGCCATCTCTCTTTTAATTATTTCCTTATATTTATCATCTTGTGACATATTTATAACACCTCTTAGTAGATAGATTAAGCATACATTCCGCCAAAATCTCTTTGACCTTTTGTCAATTTATCTAATAAATCTTGTGGAGTAAACATTCCGACAATTCGTTCAGTTTCATTCACAACGGTTAGTGGAACTCCTTGAACATCATATTTAAGTGCGATATCAGGATTTAAACTAACATCGATAACTTCAGCAGTTATTTTACCTTTCGATACAATAGCGAATAAAGTTAAAACTGGAACTGTCGCTGGACAATACGGACAAGTAGGAGTTATGAATATCTTCATATTTGATTTATCGATTTTCTTTAGATGAGTAAGAATTTGGTCGGCATAATAAGGTCTTACACCTGAAAAGTATTGAATACTATTTAGAAAAGGTACAAATTCAGATCCAGTAGGGTGCGCTGAATATCGGATGATTTCCTTCCCTTCGTCATTTACGAATAGTATGGTCGGAATTCGAATGACATTGTATTTTATTGCTTCTTCTGGATTTTCTTCAATAGAAATCTCTTCTATACTAAACTTATCATTCGATAATTCTTCAAGTGTTTTTAACAAATTATAGGCGCCCTCACATGCCATGCAAGCCCTCCTTTTTGAACCGTCTTCCTGAATTTTATAATCAGTAAAAAATTTCAGCACTACATTGCCTTTTAATTTTCCCATTTCTCTCTTTATGTTTTCTAGGTCATTTTGGGGTAATGACATCGAATCACCATTTAATTTTCTTTCTATTGTGAATATTTCAATTTACTATTAAAATTTTTATTCGTTTAAAATATAAAAATCTTCATAAATAATTGATTTTAGGATAAATTTTTTTATGTTTGGATTTAGAAAAATAAATTACCTATTCTATTAATAAATCACACATATCAATAAGTTTATACTTGCTTCTCTGCTTTCTTCCATAGAATTTCAAAATCCAATAAGCATCAGGGCAATAAGTCGTAATATAATTACCATTTTCTGCCATTTCTGAATTTATATCTTCGCTATCTTTAAAATCTACCATTCTTTTCTTTGCTATCATTTCAGAAATATCTATTCTAAGTTGATGTCCAACACCTCCCCCACAACAATTATGAGGGACAGGTATAACATTATATCCGCTGTCTTCATATAGTTTCTTTAATTTTTCTTCTATATCTGGAAATTCAATATATTTTAAAGGGCAAGCGTGTTGAATCATTAGGTTTCCTTTATTTTTTCTTACTCGAGGGATAAGATATTCAGTAAAATACTCGATTTTAATTCCTAACTCTTGGTAGTGCTTTTTAAATACCATATAACAACTAGGACATACGGTTATGATTCTTTCAAATCCCATTTCTTTAAAAAGATTTTTATTTCTCTCAACTAGAAGATCATAAGTATCAATTTCTCCGGTACATAATATTGGATACCCACAACATATTTCCTTTTCTAATACGCAGAATTCAACACTTTTATTCATTAAATATCCTGCAATACTTTCACCATATTTTGGAGTTTTAACAGTAGTGAAGCAGCCAAAATATAACAAAGTCTTACTTTTTGCATGCATTCCTTCTATAGGTTTAATACGACTCTTATTCAGTTTAAATGGGGTCCCATGTTTTTTAAAGACTTCAATTTGCTCATTTAAGCCTTCAATATTATTACCATCTTTTAGAAATTTTTGCTTTAATAGAAAACGCTCAAAATGAGTACCACAAGCTCCGCAATGAACGCAATTATATAGCCTAAAATAATCTCCTTGATTGAATTTATAATCATCCTTCGTTTCTAATAATTTTATTACTTCTTCATTAGTAACGAAATTATCTGGATCAACATCCCGACAAGGGCAATTATAATCTTCGTTCATCATATTTTTTATAAGAGTAATTCAAATAGATCTTTAGCTTTAGGGCTTATTTTACATAATTTGCTATATCTTGCTAAAATCCACCAGCAACTCGGGCAATATGTCGTGGAATAATCTCCTCCGGCTGTATCGAAATCGTTCATTCTTTTATTTGCAATTTTTTCGATCACATCAGTTCGATGCATGTAACCAAGACCACCACCGCAACACCAATGAGGGATATCTACTACTTTGTATCCACTTTGTTCTAAAACATTAGTTACCAGCTTATCAACTCCCTTCTTGCCACGGTTCATTAATTGGCAAAGATGTTGGACTCCTACTTTTCCCGTTTTCTTAACATCAGAAGGTTTCAAGTAATCAGAAATATATTTGAATTCAGTATCGGAATTCATTGTAGGTTTATAATATTTATTGAAGAGAAAGTAGCAAGCAGGACATAAACAGATTACTCTTTTAAATTCTTTGAAAATGTCAATATTTTCATTTTTACATGTTTCAAATTCTTCAATACAGCCAGATGCAAACCATGGCCAGCCACAACATATCTCCTTATCGAGAATTGTAAAGTCTACTTTGTGTTTAATTAAATATTTAAGCGCATGCTCTGTATATTTAGGGATCCGTATTGTTGAGAGGCAGCCCATATAAAAAAGAGTATCAGATTTAGTAGGAATTCCTTCAGGTCTTTTAATACGCATTTTATTTGAAGGATAAGGGGTTCGATATTTACGGAAACATTCTATCATCTCATCAAGACCATCAACCTTATTACCATCTTCGAGAAACTTCTGTTTTAAATGTAATCGGTCTTCTTCTGTTTCACATTCGCCGCAATGAACGCAATTATAAAGTTTATAATAGTCATTTTGTACGAACTTAACTTTATCTTTATTTTTGATTAAATTTCTTACTTCATCATCAGTCAAATAATTATTAGGATCAACTTCCTCGGTAGGATAATTTTTTCTACCTTCAAATCTCTCTTTCACTGTATTCACCTAAAATTTGAAATTGGAAATCTTTATTAAAAATTTGGTTTTCATTTTAAAAGGTTTATAAGGGAAAGGATACTATGTTTAAATTTAAAGGATTTGTAAATTTTACTACTATTAACATTAATCTTTTTATTGAAGAGCTTCTACATACTATCTCAATAAAAAAGATACAGAAATAGCTAATATGATTGACGGATTATTAATTATTAACGACTCGGGAGCTTTATTATACAATTGGCATCCCAAAGACTATGAAGGTAATGGAAAAGATGACTTATTGAGTGGATTTTTAACAGCTATAAACAGTTTTGCTACAGTAGAAAGAGGTGAAGATATAAAATCGCTTAAATTAAAAGAAACAAGACTAATTTTTGAGAAACACGACGAGTTAATCCAAAAATTAACAATTGTTATTACAACTAAAAATGAAGAATTAATCGAACTATTACACGCAGTTGTTCACGATATTATGGATAAATTTACGGAACTTTTTTTGGATAGTCTTAACAAAGAATTTGATGGTGCTGTATCACAATATCAAAAATTTGATATACATATGGAACGAATTATCAATTCACACGGTCTAGATATATTGGATGATTCTTTAAGAGATATTGACGACTTATCAACTTTAAAAACAATTATCTATCTTGAACCGTTAGGGGGTACAGTCTATTATATCCACGCTAGGCAGTATGTCCATAAAGAAAAGATAAGTTTCCTGATTCCTCTAATCATGAATTCTGCTAAATTATTATATCAAAACAACTTTAATGAACAATTGTATTGGATACTTCTCAATACCGTACGTAGCGAAATTTTAGTAGTAGAACCACGGAATAAAGTCCTAGTTGTCAAACAGCACCAATTAACGGAGGATTTTGAAGAAGAGTTTTTAGCTTTGGAGTTCTTCAAAGATAAAGAAAAATATGTGAAAAAACCTAAAAAATTAATCGAAAAATTTGAAAATATCGAATGGAACCCCAGCATTAAACAAATATATTTAGTTGATATGGTTGGGAAAATCTTTTATTCTAATCTTATTGATTCAACTTTTGATTGTAGTGAATATGTTCCAGAAACTATAAGTTTCTTAACTTCTTCAAAGAAAGTGAGCGAAGAGATTTATAATAGAACGTTATTTAGTGCTAGTATAGTAGGAAAAAAACTAGTAACAGTATGTATTAACTTTAATAATTTTACGCTAATTATAATAGGCTCCACTCAAGATTTAAGTTCATTTTCCATAATTCAAAATCTCTGTTCGGAAATATATAGGCAATTAAAATAAAATGAATTTATTTTAATCCAGTTAATTTAATTTATAAATGTAAAATTAATATTTGAGATCGATCCTAATTTAATTTATTAAAGCGCATATAACACAAATGAAAAATATAACTTAGATAGAATGTGAAATTGAATGTTTCTTGAATTATGGATTGAATTAATGATATTACAAACAATTATTGGTTATTGTTTTGCATTAGCTAATGAATTTATTGGACTATATAATATTAGAGATTTAAACCTTATGAAAGGAGATTTTGAAACTATAAGGTTCCATAAAAGATTTGGATGGATAGAGATTTCACTGTTTTACGCGCTATTCATACAATGTATGTATATGCTCTATACGCATATAATAGAAGGAGATCCCAATCTTTTTATCCCTTCTGGCGTATGGACTCATACTTGGATAGGAGGTTTAATTGCATTTATTATGGTTACTTTTAAATTTATCATTGCTCGATTCAAAAAAGATAAGATTTATTTAGCTGGACAATATATTGGCCCAATTGGTTTTTTTGGTTGGAGCTTAGCTCATTGGACAAGTCTTTATAACTTCTATTTTGTAGTATTACCATCTTGGGATTCTCTTGGTAGAGTAGCTACAATTGTTCCCAATTCATTTCTCTGGGCAGCAATTATCCCCTTTATTTTAGGACTAGGACTTTTTATATTTGTACTCTATAAAAGAGGTTCGGAAATCAAAAAAAAATCAAGGTTCGCATTTAATCAAATAGCATTTCTCCTTCATGGAGTTACCTTTGGTTACGAAAAATCAGCAAAAGAACTATTAGGGACACCAGCACTCTTTAAATATGTCGTTCCAAGAACCTACGAATTTATTGAGAAAATGATGACTATGTCGGGATTAAATATGAGAAAACTCGAAAAATTGAGCTTAAATGACGCTTTAAAAGAATTCATGAAAATGGCAGAAAAGATAGGAATGGCACAAAAGATAAAAATTAAATGGGAATCAGATAAATCATTCACTATTGAATCTGTTAATTGCTCCACAGCTCAGGTGAGGAGCGTTATGACTAAAGAAGAATTAACGCATGCTATATGCCCATGGGCGATTTTCGCTGCTTCTATTGCGAATAAGATAACCGGTAAAGAATTGAGAATGGAACCTTCTGAATTTAACGAAATTGGAGCCTTAACTAAACTAACTTTAATCGATTAAATTACGTTTTTTTAAAAATATTAGAAAAAAAGTAATTAGACACAATTGAAGTAATTTTATTCTTTTTTTAACTTCACTCCTGTCCTTTGGATTCCTACTTCTTTGTTTTCAGGAATAGGAGTACCACAATGATCTCGTTTAGCCTCGTTAGCTTTAAAGGCTTTCTCTAGTTCGGCCTCTAGTTCTTCATCTGTGAGTTCTTTATTTGGCATATATTATTAAGAGAAACCGAAATATTTAAGGATTTTATTTATAAAAAATTGATTGATAAAAAAAGATTTAATCTTTTCTATACTAAATAGATTATTTATTAAAGTGATCCATAACTGCCTTCTCCTTTTCGTAAGGCCGTCTTTCTGGAACTTTTACTAATTCTGCTTTTATTGTCTCGTAATAATCTGATCGTAGATACAAATTGCAATAACAAGCCCCATATTCTTTCACATCATCTGAAGCATAATTGCAAGGACAAATTAAATCTCTATCTAAATCTCTATTTCCTGAAGCAAGGCGGCATGGACAAGATTGGTAGCCATAATATTTCTTATTACTCACTAAACCATCAATTAGGTCGTTAAAAGTACCAGAGTTTCTATTTAAAATCCAATCATTTTTCTGACTTACCTTCTTTACATATTCTTTCATACCATCTATAGTTTCCATGTCCATTTTAATTTCCTCCAAGATTGATTAATTCTTCATATTTATTTGGATTGTATCCTACAACAAAATCATTATCCCATACTACAA
>JBHLLM010000032.1:0-13591 GCA_048885575.1 Candidatus Hermodarchaeota archaeon | reverse complement strand
CTCGAGCTTATGTCCCGACTCAATAGATCTAGAAACTTTAGCAATTAATAATTTGATTTCTAAGATTCCAATTTTTACACCGATAATAGGATTTGGTGAAGCAAGGAAAAATGATTTTATGTTGAAAATATCTAAAAATCTAAGAAATGTTAATTATTGCCCATTTAAACCTGAAAATCAAGAATTCGATTCTAAAAAAATAAAGAATATATACGATAACTTAAAAATTGATAAGTTACTTGATGAAAGCATTGAAAAAGGGTTAGATATAAAGATTTTTTAACTTATATTTTGGGTTATAAATAAAAATATTAAAGAGAGAAAAAGCTAATTTTAGAAATGCGTTATTTTTAATTATAATTAAGCTTAAAAATTAGGCTAATTTATTAAAATTGAGCCAAATTTGGAATAGAATTTGATAAAAGCATATAAAGATTCAATAAATACGAGTTGAAATTTCTTGGTAAAAGTGGATTTAAATTTATTAAACATTTTTGTGTTGAGAGTAAAGAAAAATACTATACAATACGAGGGAGATACAGTAGGTGATATTATTTCCCAATTTCTTAAAGATTATAAAGATCTCCTAGATGATGGCATTCTATCCAAAAATAAAAAGAAATTAAACCCTCAAATGGTAATTTTACTTAACGGAAGAAACATAACCTACATGAAGAATTATAAAACTAAGCTAAGCGAGGGAGATCAGATTTATATTTCTTTTCCGATTTCGGGAGGTTAATTTTTTAATTGTTAAGAATAATCTAATTTAATTCTACTTTCAAAAGTTCTCTAAAAAGTAATAATTTATTAATTCCTTCTACTATAAATATTTTGTAGAGTTATTACCAACATTTTTAAAGAAAGTTTAGGGATTAATTCTGTAAATTCTGGTGATAAAAAATTAAGAAAATTGCATTTATGGGGCTTGATTACGCGGGTAAGACTAGTATAATTACGGCTATCACAAAAAAGTTTGGTTTTGAAGAAGAAATATTAAATTTACTCCCTACCCGAAAAATTGCTCGGGACGCATTTAAATTCTTAGGTATCGAATTTACACGTCTAGATTTTGGTGGTCAACTGCAATACAGAGAAGAATATTTGAAACACCCTACTAGATACATTAGCGGAACTGATCTACTTTTTTATGTGATCGACGCGCAAGATTACGATCGATATGTTGAGACGATTGATTATCTTGATCAAATTTTGCTTTTCTTAAAGGAGAATCAAGAATACCCCCCATTATGTATACTCCTTCATAAATTCGATCCAGAGCTAACTCGAGAGAAAGTAATAAACCAAAGAGTTTTAACAATTAAGCAAGCTTTAATAAGATACAGTCATGATTTTGACATATTTTTCTTTGAAACTTCAATATATGATATTAAATCAATAATGGATGCTTTCTCATCAGGGTTGTCTCTATTGTTTGAAAAACTGGAAATGGTTTCTCGATTGTTTTCCAGAATAAGTAAGAATTATAATTCGATTTTAATGGCACTATTTGATTCTAAAGGGATAACAATTGGAGAATATTATAAACCACATTTACACTTAATGGAAAAAATACGGATTTACGATAAATATTTAGAAGTCCAGAAAAAAATATTGGCGGAAAATAGGATGCGTTTGGAATTCTCAGATAAATTTGAAGACGGTAGTAGATATTCGGGGTTGGTAGAGACTTTAAAATTTGGGAATTTAGATTTTTATTTGTTATTTATTATTGAAGAAGATGAAGAGGATCTAGAAAAAACAGTTGAAGTCTTAAACAAATTAGAATCAGCTAAAGCTCAAATGGAATCCATAATTCTACAACTAATTCAATAATTTGAGTTTTCATTATATTTTTTAGAATTTAGTATAAAATCGTCTAATTCTTGTCTTGCAGGAATCGTTTATTTAATTAAAAGCTCAGATGAATTGTTACCGCATCATTCCCTTTTAAATGAACCGGTCCGACTATTTTTTTAGGCATATTAGAAAACGCTCTTGTAACAATCTTTTTTAGAATTTCTTTCCTTAAATCATCGGGATTATAGCTTATAAAGCTAACCAATTGGGAAACGATTTCCTCAATTACTTTATCGTAAAAATTAGACTCATAATATAGTTCGTTATTCAATTCACCTATGACGACAATATTACCAGGCATTGTAATCCTTTTTATTCTATTTAGCTCGATTATAACGCAGATGGAGGGATTCGAACCCCCGAGCGCTTACGCGCACCGGCTTTAACGGAAATATTTTATTACTCTCGAAGCCGGCGTCTTACCAGCTAGGCTACATCTGCTTAAAAAATATTTGTTATGAGGATTAGTTTAGAGGAATTTAAATTTTTTTCTAAAGGCTTTATTTATAGGACTCAAAAGTTTAAAAATTAAGAGTTAGGAACATATATCTTTAACTTTAAATTAGGATCCAATAATTTTATTAAACCTTCTTCTTCGTATTGCTTTAATAAAAGATTTACGGTTGAGATTCTTAAATCATACCTCAGAGCTATGTCAGATGCCAATATTGATTTCCTTTTAGAAAGAGATTCCCTAATTTCTTTTTCTGTAGAGCTGGGAATAAAAGCGTCTCTTTCTACAATACTAATTTGTTTAGTTCTACCGTATTTTCTTCTTAAATTAAGTGTTGCTTTTCGAACTACGACTTTTTCTTCCTTATCAGACAACAATTACACCATTAAAAAATTAAAATGTCAAAAATTAAAGCTAATTGAAATATTAAATATTTAAATTTTAATAAAATTTTTGATTCTAAATTAATTTAAGAAAGCTATTTCCGTATTATTTAGTTAAGCAATTTAAAAAGGCACACTAAATTTGAGCAATGATTATTTTTTTAATGTCAAACGAAAAAGACCCGAAGAATTATTTGAGAGCGCATTAGATTATTTTAATAATTTAACTCTTTCCAATTATGCCAAGTCTAAATCCATAATGCGTACACAAAGAAAGCTTACATTGAGAGCATTAGAAATATTGGAACTTAAAAAAGATCATTGTTTAATACTTGATGCTGGTTGTGGTCCTGGTTTTGTGGCGATGAATCTAGATGAATTAGGACATAAGGTAATAACGCTTGATATCATTATAGATTTTCTTAAATTTTATGATATCAAAGATTTAAATCCAATACAATCCGATATGTGTTATTCTCCATTTCAACCGAGTATATTTGATGCAATCATTTCTATTTCAGCGTTACAATGGATCTACAAGGATTTGAATTTAAATAAAGTCCATAAGGATTTAATTAGTCTTTTTAAATCGTTTTTTTCGATTCTAAAGCCTAAAGGAAGAGTAATTTTTCAATTTTATCCTAAAAATAAAAAAGTGTTAGATGATATTGGAGACATTATAGCTAAAAACACGAGCTTTAACGGTAATTTTGTGATTGATAATCCAAATAGCCCAAAAAAAAGAAAAATTTATTTACTTTTAATAAAAGAGTAATTATAGACTAAGTTGTATATTCATTTGTCTTTATTATTTTTAAGTTTTAGTCGTTCTAAAGGAGGTACTCTGAAAATATGCCAATAGGTTTAGTGGTTATGAAATGGGATGAACGAGTAGGAACTGAAATTTTAGCAAAATATCCCCAAGAAATTGCCATTACCGATAAAACATTGATGCAAGTGTATAGTACGCACGAGTACAGTGGAGAATCGGGTATGATCAGTTTAATGGTTGGTTCGTTAAATATCGCATCTTATTACACTGGACCAGATAAAGGTTACTACATAATGTTATTATTGAATATAGATGATGACTCTGATACATATGAGGGAGGATTAATCAACGCATCAAGAATTATTTTACAAAATCTTGAAGAAGATGCCTTTAAGCAATTAGTTCCTACAATCTTCAGGAGACTTACTATTTATCCATCTCTAAGTGAGGAACAACAACTTGCGATTATTTATCAAGACGAAGTGAAACGGTTAATCATCAATCGCTTAAGAGAGGAAGGCGTAGTTTCTAAGTCTGAGTTAATGATTTGGCTAAAAGATAGACATAAACATGGTTTTGTAGATTTAGAAGGTGCCATCGTTGAACTAATTAAAAGAGAGATTGTTAAAGAAGTATCTGTTAAAGGAATGCCATCAGAATTGATATTTCTAACAAATGACCTGCTGATAATGCGAACTCCTGTTACAACTCTTTATAAATCACTTAACGATAAAGGTTTACCACCCAAGCTGAATCATGATTATTTAATGGAATCAAAAAAATATTTCCAAAATTATTATCCTTCCGAGGAGGATAATCTTAGAATTTCAAAAATTCTTAGTGATCCTCAAGTGTATGAAGTATTAAGATTGCTGAGAACTGTAATTGTAACTAGAAACGATCTTGAGAAACTAAAAACAAAGGGAGTTGAAGATTTAGATGACATTCTTAAATTACTTTGGGAAAATCAAATGATCTTGGTTTTTAGGGACAATAAGAATACTGAATATTATGCTCTTCTTTCAGATTTTCTAATAGATTTAATTTTTCCAAAGTACTTATTAAATGTCATTAAATCTGAATACGAGAAAAAATCTAAAGCAGAACAAGTTTTAATAGAGTATTTAAATGTTCTTGAAAATACCTATTTAGGTTTAAAGCCGACGATAAAATCAAAAAAATGAGTTTATCATCAAATACACTTAGTGTTCATTTTTAAATTTTAATATCACTAATTTTAACTTTTATCTAGTTGTTTTTTAATATTGAAAAAGAAAGCTCATTACTAATAATTAAATAAGTAAAGTGGTATTAATAATGTTAAAAAGTTCTTGTTTTAAAGAATGTCTTAAAAAAAATTAAATGAAAGGGTTTTTATGAATGAATATTAAAATAAAACGAAAACTTAAGATAACCTTGATTCTATTGACAATTTTGGTTCCATTTACATCATTTTCTATGATTTTATTAAGCCAAGCAAATTTGGTTGATAACGGAAATAGAACTAATGATCAAGATGCTGATACTCTTGAATTTGATAAAAAGAATGATTATTATCCAGATAATGCAGATATCACTTATCTAAATAGCAAATATAATCTACCTGAATGGTGGGACACAAGATTTAGGTTTAGAATTGGATTAGAAGTTGAAGAACTCGATGGTATCGACAGATACGATCCTGTGAATGTTTATTTAACTTTTGATGATAACGAACACTATGAAGGTAGCGCCAGGTTAGTAAGTTTTAATGCTACAGGTGCTAATGAGTGGAGTAGCGAAATTCCTATTCAACTCTGGAATATTACTAAATATGGTCCAGAAGGTAATGAAACAGATTTTATTGAATCTTGTATTGTTACATTCTTGGGTGACGTATCTGCCAGTTCAAATCAGACATATTTTCTTTATTATAATGAAAATTTAGATAATATTGGACCTCCAAGTTATGATACTAATTTTCAAAGTAATTTAGACACTGGAACATTAACAGTTAGAGTTGACTCTGGTTCCATTTATGAAGTCCAACTAGTAGAAGGGCAAGGAGTTACAACATTTCAGAAAGATACTATAAACTTTCATAGTACCAATTCTTTAGCTCCCGAAAGACGATTAACAGATCCTAGATTAGTGTTTTTGGCTCATATGGATGAAAATTCCGGTACCTCTGTAACCGACGCAAGTGGTAATTTAAATCCGGGACAAATTAATGGAACCGTTACTTGGGTTAAAGGTGCCGTAGATTATGGTTTACTCTTTGGAGGTTCTTCTGTTACAAATGATACTCTTCATTTTGATGCTGGTTTAGAGAGTCCTGGAGAGCCCTTTAATGGTAATACTCAGAAATGGACCATGACTGCCTGGATTAAACCATCTGCATTAACAACTCAATCAACGAATCATGGTACTCAAAACTGTTTTATGGCGAAAACACATGATAGTTATAATGATAATTTTGAGATTGGAATTGTTGGTACTGCAGGTGCAGATTATGGGAAGATTCATGTTTATATTGATGCAACTGGAGCAGATACTTCAGCTAATTTTGGGATTACTGGGGCTGTTACAGTTGGAGAATGGAATTTCGTTGCGTTAAAAGTTGATTTTACTAAACCTAATAATAAGATTGAGGTTAGGATAAACGATAATTGGTATCGTCTTTCGCCGGGATGGGATAGTGGAACTGATATGGATAATGCCGCTGGAAGCATATTTTCGATTGGATCATCAGAACATAGTAACATATACTATAATGGAGTTATTGATGAGGTTGCTTTTTATAACAGTTCGTTAACAGATGCAGAAATTGAATCATATAAATATGGTTCTAAAACAGCTACAATTGATTCAATAAGCGAAATTATTAATGGGAAGGTTTTTTCTCGCTATGAAGTCAATTGGACAGATCTTTTTGGTATGCACATTTCAGATATTTGTACATTCTATTATGATTACAATTTATGGAATATTAATCGAACAATATATTTCGATAATCCTTTTGATGGCACAAATACCAACACTCAAATGATTCCTCTTAACACATACTATGATCTTTCAGGTTTAGCTGATTCTGAGGATTTCTATTATTATTATGATGGAATATTAGAAGATCGAGGATTAAATTATGATCAATTTATAGTAGAAAATTATACAGTTATTCACGATCCTATTCATATTAATGAAAAATTAACAGTTGGTATGTTTGTTCCTAACTTCTATGAAACTGGCCCTTTGACTTCAATAAGTTATTTTATGGGAAATGTAAGTTATAATAGTCCAAATGATACAGTTGTTTATAAACCTGGCTATATTAATGACTTTAATAACAATCTTGGGGGATTATCAAACCAATTACATATCGAATTTTGGGAATTTATTGATAATATTTTAAGTCCTTCAGAGCAACTATTTGAAAATAAGTTTAAAACGCTTAAGAATCCTGTGAATCTTTATATCTATGAAAAAGATTCTAAATTCTATAATTTGGAAGTTAATGTTACTGATATCGATGGTAATCTTGTTCCAGGTGTAACAGTGACGCTTTGGAATGAAACTGACCTTAATATGAAATGGAGTCAGTATACCGATGATTCTGGAGAAGCTCTTTTTACCAGATTAAATAGTGGTACATACATTGTCAATGCTTCTTATGAAAAATATGGGAAGTTGCCACTTACGATAACTTCTCCAAAGACTATTATTCTTGACGAGACTACAGTTGATTCAACAGGTCTTAATCAAACTTCATTTACGAACGTGCATTTAACCTCGTTGAATTTAACATTAGATCGATATAATAGTACCAACGATTTCCAAGGAAAACTAAATGGTGCTAAAATAACATTTTGGATTGATAGTGGATCAGACCCAGAATTAATCGGCTCAGAAAATTCAGATGAAAATGGAAATGCTATCTTCCGTTGGAGTAATTTCACAAATCCTTCTGATGGAAATATAACATTTGCGATTGAATGGTTTGACACTACACCTCAAAAAGTTGATGCTGTAGGGGACTTAGATGGTGGTTCTAATATATTAAATACAACGTTTTATTTTTATGCCGAAAACTCCGCGTTGGTGAACGTAACATTTGGACCCACATTTAAATCTAATTTGGAGCTAATAATATTTCCAGATCCTAATTTTAATCAGATGTTAGGTGATATATTGAATTTTCAAGTCAATTTTACTTTTACTGAAAATGAGACAATAACTTATCCATTGACTGGAGCTACGGTAATTTACAATGTGAAATCTGGCGTTCAAATCATCAACACTCAAACCTTATACTTTAGTGATATTGGTGGAGGATTGTATAATTTAAGCATTAATACCTCAAACTCTATTGAGCCTAGTGGTGCTAATTGGTTCTCAGAAAGAGATTACATTATTGAAATTGAGGCTACTAAACCAGGATTCATAACAGAAAAACTTTCTACTTCATTTATTCTGGATCCTAAATCAACTTCATTAGTGGGGAACGAATCCTCTCTAACTGCTTATTGGGGTGAATCTATTATAATGGATGTCACTTATACTGACATTAGTTTTGGAGGTAATAATCCCATTGATGATGCCACGGTCCAATACTCTGTAATTGGACATCCTTCCGTTTTTGGATCTTTAACTTCTTACGGTTCAAATGGTAGGTATCAACTCTTAGTAGGGACAATTAATTTTCCAAAAAGTGATACATACATAGTGCAAATTACTGCTAATGATCAAAATTATCAAGAACAAACAATATTTATCGATGTTACTATTCTAGCAATAAAGACACTTATTAATGAAACAGTAGGAATTTATAAAGATATAGATTTAGCATATAGAGAACAAGAGATCTATTACTTCTCATATATTATAGAAAATACGAGAGTAGGTTTATCTGGAGCTGAAACAAATACATATGAATGGACTAAAGAGATTGGAGGATCCATTGTCGGGAGTGGGGCTGGATCTTTAAATGATCTTGGAAATGGTTTTTATTCTTTAGATTTTGACACTGAAACTCAAGAAATAGCTAAATATACGATAATATTCAACCTTGAAAAAGAGAATTATGCTAAGAGAGGAGGAATTATCATTCTTGACATAGTACCGCGAGAAATTAATGTAACTGCGAGTAAAATTATTTCTGCAATATCAGGTCAATTATTAACCTTTGATATTAGTTTACATGACATGATAAATGGTAGTGATTTAAATAATTGCGAAGTATTCCTGATGCTACAAGGTATAAGGTATAATTTCACGCCTAATGGTGATGGAACCTATTCAATTAGTATTAACGATTTACCCGAAGCCTTCTTTGCGTCTATACCTCTTTCAGGCCAAATAACTATCAATCTAGACCATTATGAAAGTAAATTCATAGATGTGATTATTCATGTTGGAATGGTAGAGATCTTTCCAGGATTCCCTATGTTTTACTTTCTCATGATCTTAAGTGTTGCAGTTGCTGTAGTTGTTAGTCTTATTGCTTATCGTCAAATACAAAGCGCAAAAATACCTACTTTTGTCAAAAAGGCCAGAGCAATGAGTAAGGACATAAAAGGAAGGAAATTAATCTCAGATTCACTTCTCTACCCATCTAAAGAAGAATATATTATTAAAAAATTAGGAGATAAGTGGGAGTCGCTTGATTTATCTTTAGAAGAAATATTAGGACATCGCACAAAGAAAACAAAGAACTTACCTGAACAAACTGGATATGAAGGAGGGGGTTTTTAGTGCCAGTAGGTTTAGTTGTTATGAAATGGGATGAACGTGCTGGTACTAAAATTTTAGCCAGATACCCCGAAGAAATTATAATTACTGATAAAACTCTGATGCAAGTGTATAGTACGCACGAATATAGTAGAGAATCGGGAATGATCAGTTTAATGGTAGGTTCTTTAAATATCGCATCTTACTACACTGGACCAGAAAAGGGATATTATGTCCTCCTGCTTTTAAATCTCGATGATGATCCTGATGCTTACGAAGGAGGATTAGCTGATACATCTAGAATAATATTGCAAAATCTAAACGATGACGCCTATTTGAAACTGTTTCCATCATTATTCCGAAGATTATCGGTTTATCCTACATTAAATACTGAACAACGCTTAGCAATGACCTATCAAGATGAAATTAAAAGAATGATTATCAATCGTTTAAGAGAAGAGGGAGCAGTTTCGAAATCTGAGCTAATGGTTTGGTTAAAAGATAGATATAAACAAGGATTTGTCGATTTAGAAAGCGTACTAATTGAATTGATTAAAAGCGAGCTTATAAAAGAAACCTCAGTTAAGGGAATGCCTTCTGAGCTAATTTTTCTTACCAAGGACATATTGATGTTGAGAATTCCTCCCGTTAAATTGCTAAAAGATCCTGCTGATAAAGGACTGCCTTCTAAATTAGCTTCTGATTATCGAATGGAAACTAGAAAATTCTTTCAAAACTACAAACCCACTGAACAAGACAATCTCAGGTTAATTGATAATATTATAAACCCTCAAGTTTATGAAACCTTGCGATTGTTAAGAATGGCAATTGTAACCAAAAATGATCTTGAAAAACTTAAGAAAAAAGGTGTGGATGATATTGACGAAGTTCTGAAAATGCTTTGGGAAACTCAAATGATTCAGGTATTCCAAGACGAAGGAAATAATGAATATTATGCTTTATTATCAGATTTTTATGTGGACAAAATTTTTCCAAAATACTTATTGAATATTATTAAAGCAGAATATGAGAAAAAATCAAAAGCAGATCAAGTGTTAGTTGAATATCTAAATATTCTTGAAGATACTTATCTCAACCTAAAGTCAGTAGTTAAATCCGAAGATTAAAACTTTTTTTATTTTTTTTAAGTCTATTTTTATTATTGATAAGAACAACAATATTTTTCAATATTATAATATTATTTTCTTCGATATAATTATGGCACCTGAAGAAGAATATTATGAAAGTTGTAAGCAATACTTAGATATTCCGGAGGCTATAGGTTTAGATGGTATCGATCTTGAGTCTTATATAATTGCTAGCTATATTATAAAAAGACCTAAAGGAAACAATGTCAATTATCTTTCACGATTTGCAGCTATTGAGCAATCCACTGGAACTTGGGTGAGAGTACCCGCAGAAACGGCAGAGGTTCGAAAAGAGCATGTTGCAAGAGTGCTAGGAGTGTATGAGCTTCCAACATATGAATATGTACTCCCTAAAGACCTAAAAGAAAGAACTTATTTCGTTCAGATTGGCTTTCCCATCTCAAATATAAAGGGGGATGGTATTCCAATGCTCCTTACATCTGTAATAGGGAACATTAGTATAACTCATGGCTTAAAATTAGTAGATGTTGCATTTCCTAAAGCATATTTAGAAGATTTTAAAGGTCCAAAATTCGGAATTGATGGGCTGAGAAAGCTTTTAAAAGTGCCAGAGCGTCCTTTGTTAAACAACATGGTAAAGCCGTGTACGGGCCACACCTGCGATGTTGCGGCAGATTTAGTATATCAAGCTGCTGTTGGAGGATGTGATGTTGTAAAAGATGATGAACTTATTGCTAATCCTGCTTTCAATACATTAGAAGATCGGATCTCAGCCGTTATGGAATCTATAGATAGAGCGGACTCCGAAAAAGGAGAAAAGACATTATATACTATTAATATTACTAGTAAATTTCCTGATATGTTTGAACATGCTGATAAAATGGTTGAGATGGGGGCAAATGCATTAATGATTAATTATTTAAGTGCTGGTTTTGAAGCATTACGAGCAGTTTGCGAAGATCCTTCTATCAAAGTACCAGTCTTAGGTCACATGGACTTTGCGGGGGCTTATATTGGAGGAGAATGGACAGGCTTAACAAGTATGCTTGTATTAGCAAAATTCCCGAGAATGTGCGGAGCAGATACCGTTGTGATTCCCGCTCCTTATGGAAAAGCAGAGATTTTAGACGAAAGATACGAACAAAACCTTAAAGCGTTAAGATATCCATTCCAACACATAAGACCAACTCTACCAATGCCAAGTGGGGGAATCACTCAAGGTATGGTTGAGAAGACTATAAAAGAAGCGGGAAAGGATATATTAATCGGAAGTGGTGGAGGAATTCATAGTCATCCGGATGGTCCAATTGCGGGTGCAAAGGCATTCAGACAAGCAATTCACGCGGTAATGAACGGAATCGAAGTTAGAACTTATGCAAAAGACCATGAAGAATTAGGTAAAGCTCTGGGAGTATGGGGCACAGGAAAGACGCAGTTAATTGAATAACCTTAATTTTTTTTTAATTTATTATCTTTTTGTCTTATTAACAATTTTTATAGAATCTTTTTAAATTAATTAGGGGACTAGAGACGAAATATTTATTTAATACTTTCAAGTCTTTTTTCTAATCTATTTTCTAGATCTTTTAAGGGACTTTCTTTAAGAATCCGAATTTTTGGACTAAATTCTGAGACATTTATAAAGTTGGCAATTTCATTTCCTCTTAAATCAATGAATTCTAAAAGAGGGATTTGTTTCAAGTATTCAATATTTTGAGGATCGCTGATTTTATTATTAGATAAGTCTAAATGTATTAAACTTTTAATCTCTACCAAATCTTTAATTTCTTTAATATGGTTATTGGAAAGATTTAATATTTGTAAATTTTTTAGATTTTTCAAACACTTTATCCGAGATAATGATTGAATGTTATTCTTCCATCCCCAAGGCGTTCCTTTTACTTCAAATTCGAGATAATCAGATAAATCCAATTTCTTAACTAACAAATTTGAAGGATTTAGTTCAAAATATACATTTGGAATCTCTTCAATTAATGATTTAATCGTAAAAAAGTTAATAAGAATGGCACCAAGTTGTTTATGCGAATAATTAAGGATTTCATTCCTTCTAATTAGATGTTTTAAAGCTTCTTTGTATCTTTTATTTTCATACCCTTTTTCGGTGTTTATATATTTAGTGTTTCTAATTTTCTTTATTTGCTTAATTAAAATTTCTTTGGATTCTTTAGAATTGATTTTCACCAAAGCTTCAATAATTGTCAATAAGCATTGATAGGAGGTTTCATGTTGAATAACCCATTTAAATACTGCTAAACTATCGTTAAGATGATGTTCTCTTAAATAAATTCCCGCAGCAATTCTTATTTTTTCATTTGAGTCAGAAACTAGCAAATTTTCTAATAAATAGAATAGATTCTCATTTTTTAAATTAATTTTATCAAGAATTTTAATCGAATCTTCTCTAATTATATCATTATCGTAATTCTCAATGATTGAGATTAATTGCTTAATAGCAGTAAACCTATCTAGGCGATTATTTATATAATCTTCATAAATAGCAATAGGATTTAAATCCATTAGGGATTTTATGGAAGCTAAAATTTTTATTGATTATTTAATTAAACAGAGGGAATTTAAAGTTAAAAAAGTTAAGTATATTTTCTTCCCTGATTCTTTTTAAATAATTCTTTAATAGTGGCTTTTAGTTTATTAAAGGGTTTTAAGTTTCCAGAAAAGGGGACGTCTATTGCATGGTATAAAATAGGCTCTAATTGCGCTTCAACCTTTTCAATTTTTTTTAAATTTCCTTCGGATAAAGAAGAAAGAAAATAATCGTTTTCATATTTTTTAAATGTTAAAAATCGATATGTTTGAAACCCTAATCTAACAGCTATCCAACGAGGGTAAGCAGCCGTATTTCCTAAAGTATTTGCCGCAATTGCTTCTATTTTTGCTGTTAAAAGAGATTCTTTCATTTCAATTTCTTCAGAGGGGTCTTCAAATTCACCTGGAACTTCCAGATTTAGATATTGACCTTCTCTATCCAGTAAAAGAGATATCACTCCAATTGACATAGAGGACAAACCAATATAATCTAATCTAATCCAATCTTCTACGTAGGGTATCTCTTTATCTGTAAAAACATCTTTTAATCGCATGTATTCTTTGAATATAGAAAGGAGATGCCCTTTAAATTTCTTTTCAATGTTATATTTGTCAATTTTACTTAAATTATCAACATCTTGGTTTCGAACTAAGTCTGAGAAATAGTTTGCCATTTGTTTTAGTACCCATTCACCCTTTTTATCGGGAAATTTCCCATAAAGGATGTAAATAACATCGTTCT
>JBHLLM010000031.1:0-13754 GCA_048885575.1 Candidatus Hermodarchaeota archaeon | reverse complement strand
AGTTGAAGAATTACTTGGACAGGTAGAAGGCATCCAAGGCATTGAAGGAATAGCGTTTAGTAAAGCGTGATGTTCTAATAATATATTCAGTAAACTATTAATTTTTTGTTTTTTACAACTTCATACTCTTCTAATTTTAATGCTCTAGAAAATTTAGGTTCAAATTATTCTTTTAAAAAGCCTATCCAAATCTTTATATGAGAAAAATTTGAGTGTTGGTCTTCCATGTGCACAGTGGAATGAATCCTTACAGTTTGCTAAATCAGTAATTAACTTTCTAATGGATTGTAAAGACATATCGTCTCCTCCTCGAATGCTTTTGTGACAGGCTAGATAATTAACAATTTCTTCTAATTTATCTGAAAAGCTCTTATCTTTTCCAATATCTGCGATGTCGCTGATGATTTCTTTAATAATATTTAAATTTGGAGTTCTTCCCATAATTATGGGGACTGCTCTTAAAACGAATGTATTCCCCCCGAAATGTTCAAAATCAAAACCTAATTTAGTTATTTCTTTTAAATTACTTTCTAAGAAGAATTTTTCGCTTGGGCTAACCTCAATTTTAAGTGGAGTTATTAATCTTTGTTTGGTTTTCGTAGAGTTCTTGTAAAGATCGTAAAAGAATTCTTTATTAACACGTTCTGAAGCTGCGTGTTGATCTAGTATATAAAAACCCCCCTCACCATTTTCATTAATTCCTTCTAGTAGAATGTATTTATTGTTACTTAACTGCCCAGTTCGAGAGATTAATCGTAATTTGGGAAAATTTTTCAATTCAATGTAATTTCCTCTTAAAAATGAATCTGTTGAAGCCAAATCGCCAATCTCATTAACTATATCTTTACTAGTTAAATTTAACTGAATAGTTTTTTCAAACACTTCTTTGTCTATTTTTGAACCATTGGGAGTGGGAGCATTTTCAAAAGGTTCAATTTTTTCATATTTATTTTCAGAGTGTATTTCAATCGCATTAATTGGAGTTTCGGATTCTTGATACAATTCTCTTTCGTAATTCCCGAGTTTAGGCGATGTAAATTCAATTATTTCTGAATAAGTGTTAATATTTTCTTTTTCTATAAATTTCTCTTCAACAAATTTACGAACTATGTTATAAACCTTATTATATATGAAATCTTCGTTTTCAAACCGAATATGCAGCTTTTTTGGATGAACATTAAAGTCAATTACAGAAGGATTAATTTCTAGATTAATGATGAAGAATGGAAATTTTCCAATCATTAAGGTTCCTTTATACGCCTCTTGGATAGCTTTGAATATCAGATCACTTATTACATACCGCTTATTTAAAAATATACTTGATTGCATTCTATTATTTTTTGAAATCTCACTGTGTCCCATCAAACCATGAAACTTAAAAGTCTCTTCACTAAAATTTATAGATTCCATCAAACTCGCCACCTTTTTCCCATAAATATGAAAAACCGTCGTTCTTATATCATTTAAGGCGGGACAATTAAGAATTGTTATGTCGTTATGCATATAAATAAACTGAAGTTGAGGATAAGCTAAAGCATAGCGTTGGATGATGTCAGTAATATGACCCAGCTCCGTAGGGTCTTTTTTTAAAAACTTTAATCTAGCAGGAATATTGTAGAACAAGTTTTTAACCTTAATATTTGTCCCAATTGGACAAAAAATTTCTTTCCTATCTATAATTTTTCCATCTTTAAGTATTAGTTGCACTCCTCTGTCTCGCTCTTTAATCCTTGAAATAATTTCAACTTGACTAACCGCCGCGATGCTAGCTAAAGCTTCCCCTCTAAACCCTAAAGTAGATAAACGCTCTAGATCCTCTATATTAACAATTTTGCTACTTGTATGGCGTTCAAACGCTATCTCAATCTCATCAGGAGGGATTCCTATTCCATCATCTATAATCTGGACCAGACTTTTTCCCGCTTTTTTAACTATTATACGTAATTCTTTTGCGCCAGCATCGATACTATTTTCAATTAATTCTTTAACTATGTTTGCAGGTCTTTCGACAACTTCTCCAGCTGCTATCTTTTCTGCGTCAATTATTCTCTTTATTTTAGTTCTTTTCAACTTTTTCCTAATTTTTTATTAATTAATATAATTTTAATAAGCTTATATGGATCATATAAGCATCAGATATAAAATAAAACTCTATTAAGATTTAAATAAAAACAGCATATTGAAATAATAACGGGAGACAACAAAATTCTTTTAAATTTCGATTAATACTTAAAATTAACCATCTCAATTTAATCAAATTTTAACATTATTATGAGCGAAGATACACACTATACTGTTCATACCAACATGGTTTATCTTCTAATCTTTACAACTATAGTTCTTATAATCACTAGAATCGTAGTAAATCTCATCGATTTGCCGTTGTTTTTAGATGGCTCTCGGGATGTTGATTTTCAAATACTTTTGTTAGGATTAAAGAACGGTTTAGTTAATTTTTACGATCCAGTTATCGTACCAGAAGGTGTACCGGACTGGCCTCCATATTACCTCTATTTTTGGTATTTTATATTTTATCCAATGGGATTGATACCTTTTGAAATTGGTGTGTATATATGGGATGTGTTCAGACTAGTAATTTCTAGTTATATAGTTCTAAAAGGTTTTAAAATAATTAAAAGTAGAACAAATTTACTCTGGTTTTACTTTACCATTCTCGTTGGTTTTATCATTGATGGATGGTATAATAACTGTAACTTCTTAATCATATTCTTCTTATTAATATCCTATACTTCTTTAGAAAAAGATAAGATGTGGCTTTCAGGGATTTTCTTTGCCCTTTCGACTATCAAAATAAATTCGATTCTCTTTATCCCTGTTTTACTACTCATTAGAAAAATAAAACTCAAGGATTTGGTATATTATATTATACCTTTTATCGCGTTATGTTTACCATACATTATTTTTCCTGATTATCTCTTTCAAATGCTTAATAATTGGTCGAATAGTACTCCTGGTATTCAAGGGCTCACCCCCCTTGATCCAATAATATGGAAAGCACTACAACCTTCTCATTTAATGTTTTTAGGCTTTATGTTTATTATCGTATTCGAGCGTCTTGAGCACTATGAAAAAGGACACCAAATCAGAAATATTATTGTGTTAGTTATAATATTGTTCTATATTTATATAAGCATTACAGTCTGGATATTGCCAGTTATTTTTATTTATTGATTTTTGTTAATTTCTCCTTTATGATTATTAGCTTTTTCATTGCTTCAATAGGGGTTATTGAGTTAATATTAATACTGTTAATAATTTCGATTAATTCTTTGAGATCTCCATTTTTTGCCACTTCTTTCACGATAGTAGGCTTAAAAAAAGTAGTTTGAACATATTTCTTTTCCCTTTTGCCACTTAAATGTGATCTTTTTTCACTAGTTGTTTGAGAAATGATTGGGCTCTCAACTTCAGAGACTTTATCAATTAATTCCTTTTTAATCTTAATTAGGTCTTCTTCAAGTTTGATTAAATCATTTTTTTTCACTTCTAATTTTGAATTTAAGCGATCTAACTCATTCTTTTTTTCTTGAAGAATTTTTTCATAATATTTATCGCCTATCATTCCATTGCCATTTTCTTTTACTGTAGCTTTGAAGGGATCCTTTTCTTCAATTTGCTCTAAAATTTCAAACGCTCTCATTATAACATCATCGGGAATTCCTGCTAATCTTGCAACGTGAATCCCATAAGATTTATCAGTACTTCCGGGTTGCAATTTACGAATGAAATTAATACTACCATCGTCATTTTCGATAATATCAAGATGATAATTTTTTATTCGAGGAAGATTTATTTCTGTTAATTGGTGATAATGAGTACTAAATAGTGTTTTTACTTTTAATTTATGTAGCTTTTCGAGAGTCGCTAAGGCAATACTTTGACCATCGCTAGTACTCGTCCCTCTTCCGAGTTCATCAATAATTACAAGGCTTTTCTCCGTAGCGAAGTTCAAGATTTTTGCGGTTTCGGTCATTTCAATCATAAATGTGCTTAATTTTCTAGCTAAATCGTCAGATGCACCAATACGAGTAAATATATTGTCAATTATGCCGAGATTTGCTGATTTTGCCGGTACAAAACAACCCATTTGAGCAATAATACAAATCAAAGCAACTTGACGAAGATAGGTACTTTTTCCAGCCATATTTGGTCCAGTAATTATTAATACTTGCTCTTTTTTGGTATCCAAATAACAATCGTTAGGAGTAAATCGTTCAGAGAGATTGATCTGTTCTACAACCGGATGTCTTCCTTCAATGATGATAATTGTGTCTCCATTATTCATTTTAGGACGACAGTAATTGTATTTCTCTGCTATTTCAGCAAAACAAGCTAAAACATCAATATAAGCTATAGTTTTTGCAGTCTCTAAGATTTCTTGAGTTTTTCCTACAACTTTCTCCCGGATTGTGCAAAAAATTTCAAATTCCATTTCATTGATTTGTTCTTGAGCATTTACTATTTTCTCTTCTAGTTTCTTGAGTTCGATTGTGGTATATCTCTTAGCATTTTTGAGCGTTTGACGTTCTATATACTCATCTGGGACTCTAGGAATCTCTCTAAGCGTTCTTAATGTAATTTGGACATAATATCCTAATATATTATTGTGTCCTACTTTTAAACCAGAATTTAAGTTCCATCTCTTCTTCTGTGTTCTTTCATAATTGAGAACATAATTTTTACCATTCTGCATTACATCTCTCAATTCATCAATATCCTCGTTAAAACCTGTTTTAATTAAGTTACCTTCTTTAATAGTAGTTGGAGGATTTTCGTTTATTGAACTCTCAATTAAACTTTGGATTTCTTGGAAGTCTCCTATTTTCTCGTTGAATTTTGAAATTTCTGGATTATTTGTGTTTTTTAATATTTTTTTAATTTTGGGTATTTTTTCTAAAGCATTTTTAATGTTAATTAAGTCGCGAGCATTACTATTCCTAGAATAATTAATTCGGTTTATGTATCTCTCAAGGTCACCTATAACTTTTAATTCTTCTCTTAATTCCGATCTTAGAAAAACGTTGTCTTTAAGCTTTTGAACAATACTAATTCTTTGGTTTATCTCATTTAGATCTGTTAGTGGTTGGAGAATAATTTTCTTTAATAATCTAGCACCCATTGGAGTATGTGTGTGATTAAATATTGAGAACAAAGTAGTATCCTTACCTTTTTCCCAAAGTGAATTAACCAATTCTAGGTTTCGCTGAGTAATATAATCAATATGTAATGCATTTTCTTCTCGAATAAAGGTTATTTTAAATAGGTTAGGAATTAAATCTCTTTGAGTTTCTTTTAAAAATGCTAATAATCCTCCTGAAGCTTGGACTGCTAATTCGCAATTTTCCATATCGAAACTTATTAAGCTTGAAATATTGAAATGTCTTTTAATTAGATTATATGCCTCCTCATGATCAAAAACTAAATCATCGAAAGTTTTAATTAAGGCATTATTTAAATCGGTTAATAACATAAAGAGATGTTCATCTTTTTTTAATTCAGTAGGTACAATAATTTCAACGGGATCATATTGTGAAAAGACACTTAGTAGTTTTTCTAGTGGATCTTGGTCACTCTTTAAAAATTCTGTCGTAACAAATTCACCCGTAGAGAGATCCGCAAATGAGATGCCAAAACCTTTCCTTTCCTTAACAATCGAACAAATATAGTTGTTCTCGTTAGAATTCAACATATCTGATTCAATAATAGTTCCTGGTGAAAGTATTCTTACTACTCCCCGCTTAACTATCCTACCTTTTACAGTAGAAGGATCTTCTAATTGGTCAACAACAACAACAGTCTGACCTAAATTTACTAAATTTTTTAAATAGTTTCCTGCGTGGTGAGGAATTCCAGCTAGGGGATATGCATCACTTCCTACTTTTCTTTTCGTTAATGTAATTCCTAGTAATTTAGAGACTCGTACAGCATCATCATAGAAAAATTCATAGAAATCCCCCATTCTATACGCAATTAGATGGTCAGGGTATTTATTTTGATGATTTGCTTTTACACTATACCAATGTTTCATCATGGGAGTTAAATCTTTAAATTTGCTATCCTCTATCGAATCTTTATTAGACATTATGTAAAAGGAATCAATTTTTAGAATTAAATACTACAAGACTATAAGTTTTTAAAAGAAATTTATAATATTTATTAGAAAATTAATAATATTTAGTTTTATTAAATCCAATTTAAGCACTTCTCTAAAAATTTTTATTTCTTATATCATGATAAAATTTAAATTTACAAAAATGAGTTTGAGATCCTATGAGTGATCAAGAATTAATCTTGTACGAAGTAAAGGGTCGTATAGCTACAATTACTATAGATCGTCCAGAAAAAGCACACGCTTTCAGTATCAATATGCTCCAAATGATGTATAATAGGTTATTAGAAGCAGATGAGGATGAATTGGTCAAATGTATTTTAATCAAGAGTACTGAGCAAAGATTTTTTTCAGCTGGGTATGACTTAAAAGAAATCCAAGGGGCGCCTGAAAAGATTTCTGAAATAACAGAATGGGGTCGAAAAGTAAATGAAACTATGCTTCTGTTAAAAAAACCAATTATCACACAAGTCCAAGGGATAGCCGTAGGTTTTGGTGTTTTAATGATACTAGCATCTGACTTAAGAGTTTTTGCAGATAGACCAAAAGAAGAATTATATTTAAGACTTCCGGAGATTGCAATTTCAGCATTCCCCCAAACAGGAGCCACACTTCTACCATTATTAGGTTTTGGGTTAAATTATGCTAAGAATATGTTATTTACTGCGGATAAAGCGGGATTAGAAGAGCTTAAAAATATTAATTTTCCTACTCGTATCTTTCCACTTGATTCTATCGATCTAGAAACAAGAAAATTCCTAAAAATCTTAACTAAACACCAAACAGAATTTTTATTCTTTATAAAATCCATGCTAACTATTATGAACAAAGCTTATATTAAATCCTGTTTTGACTTAGAAGATGAGTGTGGGAAACTAGCTTTCGCGAAAAAATCTATGACCGAATTAGACGACTTTATTAAAGATTTACATAAAAAATATCCATAAAATATGGATTCTTTTTCCTTTTTATAGATTTTAAGTTTTTTGATGTTTTTCTAGCCATATAAACATATCCTGAAAAACTTGCGCTCTATTTTTTTCATTCCATAAATCGTGAAGAAGTCCATCATATTCTCTGTATGTTTTATCTTCAATTTTAATATTTTCATAGAATTGTTTAGTTACTTCCTTATCTACTATTTTATCCTTCCCCGCTTGCACTATAAGTATTGGACATAATAAGTTTACAGCATTCTCCATGGTCCATTTCATAGATCTTTCGATTTCAGCAGCAGATCCCAGAGAGATTATGTTGGTTCTCTTTTTATCAGAAATAAATTTTCGTAACAGCTTAATATCACTTGTTAAGAGGTTTTGCTCTATTTTCATATCTGTAGTTTTATTTGGAGAAATTTTAGAAATAGGTCCAGTAATTTTCTTACCTAATCTTTTACCTACAGATAGGTTTTTAGAAAATCTCAATAATGGAGATGATACTATAACACCAGGTAAAGCTGGATGATTTATTGCAAAAATCAAGGAAATCAAGCCCCCAAACGATTGACCAATTAAAAAAATATCTTTATCCTTACTAGTCTCTTTTATTAAATCTATAAATAATACTATATCTTTTTGAATATGATCCATACTATCAATGTGTCCTGGATTGTTACCTGCATTTCTCCAATGACCTCTTATGTCAAATGCGTAAACAGCGTATCCATTTTTAGTCAGATACTCCGCAGGTACTTCCATTCTATCGGAATGAGTTCCCCAACTATGTAAACCTATAATATATGCTTTAATATCTCCTGATTCAGGTAACCAGTATTGATAAAATAATCTTTTAGTCTCTCTTCCTTCAAAATAATCTTTTTTGTTAATCATTTTATATAGCTAATAGATCAATTTTCTAGTGAATACTCTTATTTATGAAATATACGCTTTATACTTTTCACCAAAACTGAACTCCTTTAGTAGTTCATGAAGTATAAAATTCAAGAGGAACAAAAGTTTTTAATTTATTGGTTAACTTACTAAAAATAAAGTTAGTTTAAACCCGGTTTTTCTTATGAGCGAGTTGGAATTGATTAAAATAGTATTGCATGGTAGAGGAGGAATGGGGATAGTAACTGCCTGTGAAATAATAGCAGAAGCAGCCTATTTAAGTGGAAATTTTATTGATGTCCAAGCATATCCTTCCTTTGGTGCGGAAAGAAGAGGTGCTCCTATTCAAGCATATGTAAAATTGTCTAGGTACGAAAAAGTATATGATCGTGCTCAAATTGAAAATCCTAACATCTTAATCGTTTTTGATGATAGTGTTTTAACCAAGGATGTAGCTTTATCTTTAGAAAAAAACGGAGTGTTTATTGTGAATTCAAATAAAAATCCCGAATATTTTGTCGAAGAATACAATCTTAACCATACAATTAAAGTTATTGTTGCGGATATTAATTATTTAGCTCTTGAAAAAAATTTAACTATAGATGGAAATCCAGTAATTAATACTCCAATCTTAGGATTACTTTCAAAAGCGCTCCCCGATCTGCATTTGGAGAATCTTAAAGATGTTGTGCTGAACAAAATGGGAGAAAAATTAGGGAATCTAAACTATGATTTGATCAAGAAAGGTTACAATATGGCAAAGCTACTAGAACGCTGAGCTTTTTACCATTAATATCATGAGATTGGTAATTTTACTATAAATGTGCTTCCTTTATTTCTTCCACCTGATTCAGCTCTAATTTCCCCTTCGTGCGAGTCGACAATCTCTTTTGAGATGTATAATCCTAATCCCGTTCCTTGGATATCGATATATTCATAACCCTCACCATAACGCTCTAATTTGCCAAATCTAGTAAAAAGCATATCCATTTCCTCTTTAGAAATACCTATTCCCGTATCTCTGATAGATAATTCTACTGAAGTCTCCTTTTGCCTTAAATTCACATATATCTTACCGTTTGGAGGTGTGTTCTTAATAGCATTTGATAATAAATTCGTTATTACTTGCTCGATCCTAGCTTTATCCATATCAATATAAAGACTATCTGGAAGAATAAGGTTCAGTTGTATATTTCTTTCTCGTATTGAATACATCAGTTCTTTTGACATCTCTCGTACTAACGCGCTAAAATCGGTTGGTTTCTTTACGATTTTAAATTTTTCGTATTCGATTCGAGAAATATCAATTAGATTATCGATCAAATGTTTTAATCTTTTGCCTCCTTTTTCAATAAGTTCCAATATTTCTAATTCCTCCTTATTTAATTTATCTCCATACATGGTCAACAGCAGTTCGCACCCTCCACTAACTGAAACTAGAGGTGTTTTCAATTCATGAGAAACCCTAGAAATTAAATTTTTTCGAATCTTATCAAGTTCTTTCAATTTTTCAACTTCTTCTTTAATTAAGAATTCTGCCTCTTTTTTAGGAGTGATATCAGTGAATAATGCTTGCACGAATGTTTCATCATTAATTTTCATTAGAGCTGCTTGTAAATTTGTCCAAAATATGGTTCCGTCTTTATTTTGTATTTGCACATCTATTCTATGCATTTTTTCTCCCTTTACAAACTTTTTGAAAAGTTCAACAATTGTCGGCAAATAATCTGGATGAATAATTGAAAAATCCATGAATTTACGACCAAGTACTTCTTCAAGTGTGTAACCGAACATCACTTCTGCTGTAGGATTCATATCTATTATAACTCCTTGTGTATTGATAAGTACTACCGAAAATGGTGTGTTATCATAAAGATTACGGTATTTTCTCTCTGATTCTTTTAATTTTTCTTCTAATTTGTATTTTTCTGTGATATCAATAAAGGTCCCTTCAATTCCATATGGTTCTCCTTGTTTATCTAACATTAAATGAGAGTTTAATTGAACAACAACTTTTTTACCGTGTTTTGTTAAAGAAGGGCATACGTAATTGGTAACATATTTATCTCTTAATATCTGCTCTAAATAATGCTTTCTTTCATCGGGAAATTGCCAGAAATCTGTAACTTTTTTACCAATTAAACTCTCTGAAAGATCGTATTCTAAAATCTTATTATGAGCAGGATTATGATTCAGCATTATTCCATCTAAGGTAACTTGGTAAAATCCTGCATCAAGATTATTAATCATGTTGCGATACTTAAGTTCAGATTCTTTTAATAGCTGTTCTGCTTTCTTTTTTTCTGTTATATCTTCAGTACGCACAATTATTAAATCAGGATGAACATAACCGTAATTTACAAGGAGATATTTATCTTCATTAGAGAATTGAAATCTATAATTGATTTCTTGCCTAATGTGAGTTTTTTCATTGATACACTCATGTAGATCGTTTAAAATGTCTAAACGATCTTTGTACATCTCAGAAGCTCTATTTCCTAAAAAATTTTCTACATTCCCCTGTGTAATGTTTGCCGCAGCGTTGTTATAATCAATTAAAATAAAATCTCCGTTTACATTTTTCCAAATATATGCCGCTATCGATCCCTCTTTAAATAAAGCCTTGAACATATCTGCTGATTCTTTTAGTTTTTCTTCTGCTTTTTTGCGTTCAGTTATGTTTTTCGCTACTCCTAATATAGCATATATCTCTCCTTCCTTCTTGAGGGGAATCCCATAGGTTTCTATGTAGATATGTTCACCCATTTTGGTTTTAAGTTTATACTCACTTTGAGCAGATTGTTTTCCAGTTTTTATTATTTCTTTTGTCACTTTGTAAGCTTTAATCAGATTATCTTTATCTAATAAATCAATAAAAGAAATGTTAGGGATATCTTCTCTCTCCACTCCAAGCGTAATTAATGTTAAATCACTAGCATCAAGGAAATTACCATTTAAATCATTCACATAAATTAAATCTAAGGAGTGTTCAAATAACTCTTTGTATTTTTCTCTAACTTCTTCCATATTATACTCTATCTCTATCACCTAAAGATGTCATATTTATTTATAACTGATGTTTTCCTAAAGAGATAATGAAAGTGTTGAATATAAATTTCTTTCGATTTCCAAATATGAAAACTCTAACTTTTATCTTGGGGAATCATATTTTCTGTTTTTTTTTGTTAAAAACAAAGAATGATAATTTATTTAATTCTTGACATAAATCCCTATTTTAATTAATAGCAAGAGTTTTATTACAATAGATACTAGTTTTTATATTGACTATTATTCATTAAATTGTGAGATATCTATGGTAAATGCAAAAAAGGATTATCAAAAAATCTTGGGATCTGTTCAAAAACCTGTTAAAGGAGAAGCTGGGAAGACCGGCACATGGAGTCCTAAAAAGCCTATAATCGATCTAGATAAATGCATTCCCGCAAAATCTGGAAAGCCTAGTTGCTTTAATTGTTGGTTGTATTGTCCAGAAGCAGTAGTAACAAGAACTATACCTCCAGAAATAGATTTAGAATTCTGTAAAGGCTGCGGTATCTGCCAAGAGGAATGTCCCGTACACGCTATTTCAATGGAAGAGGTGAAAATTGAATGACAGTTATAGAAAAAAATCCTAAAATAAGTGATAGAAAAATAAAAATTATAACTGGAAATCACGCTGCAGCCCACGCTCTTAGACAAGTAAGAGTTGGAGTCATAGCAGCCTATCCGATAACTCCACAGAGTCCTGTCGTAGAGAAGATCGCAGATTTTGTATCTAAAGGTAAATTAGATGCCCGTTTTGTAAAAGTTGAATCAGAGCATTCTGCACTTGCAGTATGTTGTGCGGCTTCTGCTACAGGTTCGAGAGTTGGTACAGCAACTTCTTCACATGGGTTAATGTTGATGTATGAAATGTTACCATGGGCTTCTGGAAATAGATTACCCATTATTATAAATTTAGCTACCAGAGCTACTGGTGCTCCCTGGTCCGTTTGGACAGATCATCAAGACTTTATTACAATACGCGATGTTGGATGGATTCAAATGTTTTGCATGGATAATCAAGAAATTTATGATACTAATATACAAGCCTTTAAAATAGCTGAAGACCCTCGAGTTTTTCTTCCAACTATAGTAGCATATGACGGTTATATCCTATCTCATACTATGATGCCCGTTTCTATAGAAAAACAAGACGATATTGATAATTTCTTGCCTCCATTAAAACATCATATAAACCTCTCTGATGTTTCTACAATCAAAGGGATAGACCCAGTAACTACTCCTCATTTAAGAGATAGAGGTACTGAAGGTGTTGCCCCTGGATATTTTGAATATAGATATGCAATGCAAAAAGCTCTTGAAAATTCAATAGAAATTATAATGAATGTTCATGATGAATTTTCAGAAAAATTTGGACGATCCTATGGAAATGGTATTTATAAGACTTACTTAACTGAAGACGCAGACTTAATAATATTTGCAATGGGTTCAGTTGCTTCTCAAGCTCGAAATGTTATTAGCCAACTTCGAAAAAACGGATTAAAAGTTGGTTTAGTTAGTTTAAAATTATTTAGACCTTTTCCTGTTTCTCAATTGCGAGAAGTATTTAAAAATACAAACCTCGTGGTAGTTTTTGATAGAGATATTGGTTATGGTTATGAAGGAGTTTTATCATACGAATTAAAAGCCGCTTTATATGGTCTAAAGTATAGTCCTTTTATTAAAGGGTTTATTGTAGGATTAGGTGGTAGAGATGTTACTGATCAGCATATAATTAAAGGTGTGACCAAAGCAATCAAAGAATCCGAAAAAGGAATTATCTCATCTGAAACCGATTTTATCGGTTTGGATCTAGAAAATCTTGGTAATTATGATGAAAATGATTATTTTAAAGGAGGATAAAAAAAATGGTTAAACTTATGGAAATTCCTGAGGAAGAATTTATATTACCAGGTACTAGAGCTTGTGCGGGATGTTCAATGGCGTTGATATATAGAATAGCTCTAAAAGCTTTAGGACCAAAAACGATTATTACAGTTCCCGCGTCGTGCTTAACTGTTTTACATGGAATGCAAGGGTTTTGTACTACCAAAGTTTCAGTACTTCATACTCCTTTTGCCACTACAGGTGCTTCAGCATCGGGAATCGTTGCGTCACTTGAAGACATGGGATTAGCTAATGAAGTTAATGTGGTTGCGTTTGCAGGAGATGGTGGTACTGTAGATATTGGAATTCAGAGTTTAAGTGGAGCCGTTGAAAGAGGGACGAATTTTATTTATGCTTGTTATGATAACGAGGCATATATGAATACTGGAGTCCAAAGGAGTGGAAGTACGCCACTTGGTGCTTATAGTACCACTACACCTAATGGTAAAATCGGATATAAGAAAAATATGCCTAAAATTTTAGAGGCTCATGGGATTCCATATGTCGCAACCGCCATTTCTTCCTACCCTCTTGATTTGTACGAGAAATTTAAAAATGCTATGAAAATTAAAGGACCAAAATATATTCACATTCTTGCTCCATGCCCTCCTGGTTGGGGATATAATCCCAAAGATTCAATTGAGATTGGGAGATTAGCAGTTCAGACGGGTTTCTGGCCATTATACGAAGTGATTGAAGGTAAATTCATTTTATCAAAAAATAGTCAAAGAATGTTGGATCCTACCAAACGCAAACCGATTATAGAATACTTAAATACCCAAAAAAGATTTAAAAGTATTTCTAAAGAAGATATTGAAAATTAACAAAATTATATTGAAGAGCAATGGAAACAGATTAAAAGAAGA
>JBHLLM010000030.1:0-13858 GCA_048885575.1 Candidatus Hermodarchaeota archaeon | reverse complement strand
TTTATTTATCGAATACCCAATAATAAATATAAATTATAACATTAGAATGATAGATAAGATAGATACTTTTTTATATCCTCATCAGTAACAATGAATTAATAAATGAAAAATCATATTCTATTATTATAAAAATATAAACTTCTATAACTAAAAAGAAATAAATATTTGAATTTAATATCTCAAACTTTATCGATTTGATCAAAATGGATATAATTGACCTTAAAATTTTGGATCTACTTAAAGAAGACGGAAGAATGTCATATAATGATATTTCCAAAAGTGTTCAGAAAACAGAAGCAACAGTAAGAAGAAGAGTTAAAAAACTTATTGATGAAGGCATAATAAAGAAATTTACTGTCGATTATAAAATTGATTCAAAGCAAAAACTTAACGCAACCATTAAAATTGAACCAGATTTTAAGGATATTAAAAGAATTCTGAATGAATTAATTAAAATTGAGGAAATTTCAAATTTATGGCGATTATCAGGTGATTGTGGCTTACTTTTAAAAGTTGATATTGATTCAATAGAAAAATTTAATCCATTATTAGAAGAAAAAATATCACAAATAACAGGAATAAAGATAATTGAAACTTGTTTTATAACCGATATTATCAAATAATTAGCAATCTTACTCAATATTCTGTTTATCAATTGATTATGATGTAAAATCAATTAAGTTCTTCTAGATATAGTTAACATAATGATATAATCAGCAACATCCTCAGCATTATCGCTTATATTTTCAAGCTCAAAAATACAATCATGAATCTCTATAGCGCTAAACGGATTTATATTTGGATTATTTGAAACCAGAATTCTATTTATAGCAAAATGTATTTCGTCACATTTATGTTCTAAAGTATTGACTTCTTCACCTAATTTTTGCATTTCCACATTCTTAGCAGCCATTAAACCCTTAACCATCAAATTTAAAAGCTTAACAGCTTCTACAGAGAGTTTTACCATCTCTAATATTTTAATTAGTACTTCTTCATGTAACTTGAGAAAGTCAGCATGGTTCATGTATATTAAAATTCTGGCACTTGCATTTGCAGCATTAGCTACATCATCAATTCTCTTAATTAGATGGGTTAAATTTTCACGGATAGTAGGAGTTAGTTCTGCTTGTGAGAGCATTTTGAGGATATTTCTACGAATGCCATCAGCTTGGTGTTCTAGTTCAGTAACGCGGAAAAACACTTTTAATGCAAGATCGACATTTTTTTCTTTAATTAAGAACAATAACCCTTTTTCGAATTCAACTACGCACTCAAGTACTTTTTGCATATGAACGAGAGTTAAATTTATTGCACTTTCTTCATTTCGTGATTTGAACCATTCAAATAACGAGCTCATATTTTTGTTTACCTCATATTTTATGTTTTTTTGTTTTATTCTAATTTTAGTACTTCTTTTACAATTTTTTGACCGGGATGCTTAAATACAATACCCAGTTCTTTAGGAAAGTAGATGGTTACTTCTAGATTTTCTTTAAGTTTATTATGAACTTCACTTGTGGCAGGAATTGTTACTACAATTATCTTTTCCTGCTCACCTATTTTAACCAACACTTCAAAGCGATAAAAAACACCCATAAATTTACGACGGATTATTTTTCCAAAGAAAGCATTCTTTTTTTGATTAACACGATTACCTAATCTGATTTTCATATGGTTGGCTCGAGAAACCAAAAGGATTTTATCTCCGTGCTTAATTTCATCATATACCTTATTATTTACATAAGCAGCAAACTGAACTCCCATATTTAAGTCAATTAACATAGGTGTTGAATTTTGGTGTATTTCTTCATAAAACTTATCCTTTTGAAGAGATTTCTTATATATATTCCAATTTGGGGTTTCTTCTTTAACACATAATCCATCAAAATAATTTATTTCACTCATAAAGTTCGCTACGAAGAGATTTTTAGGGAGATAATAGATTTCATGGGGAGTACCAACCTGAACGAGTTCTCCTTGATTAATTACAGCAATTCTATCTGCAAGCATCAATGCTTCTTGTTCTTCATTAGTAACATGAATAACCGTTAATTCCAATTGTTCAGATTTAGCCATTAATAACAATTCTCTTCTTAATTTCATCCGTAACCCCGCATCTAGTGCTTTCAGTGGCTCATCTAATATTAGAAGCTTTGTTTGTTCGAGATTTAAAAGAGATCTACATAGAGCTACTCGTTGTTTCATTCCTCCACTTAGTTCTTCAGGAAAAGCTTCATTGCGTCCTGTCAGTAAAGTCATCATTAAAACTTGTTCAACTAGCTTCTCTGTCATTTTTGGATCTCGATCGTTAACACGACCACTATATGAAATATTATTTAATAAATTCATGTGTGGAAATAAGGCGTAATTTTCGAACATGAATCCAATATTTCTTTCTCCTGATGTCTTCCCAGTTACATCCTTGCCGTCAAATAATACTTTTCCTTTATCAGGCTTCACTAATCCGGATATAACCTTCAATAAAGTAGTTTTTCCACTCCCAGTTGGTCCTAGAATAATAAAATATTCCTTATCATTAATTTCAAGAAAAATATTTTTAAGAGCCTTGAATTTTCCGTAAGATTTCGAAATGTCATTAAGCTCGATTTTTACCATATACTCACCAGATATTAAGATAAGGAAATTTCATTAAGAAGATCGGGGGGAGCACTAAACACATGAAAGTCATCTATGTGTATACCAATAAGTAAAACTTCTCCAGGGATAAAACTTTCCTCGTATGATCCCGGTTTAATGGACAAAAATTTATCTCCGTTATCTAAGGATAAGTAAAATCTTTTGGTTTCACCAACAAATCTTGATGCTTCTAAAGTTGCTTCAAAAAACTGAAAACCTGACCAATCATATAAACTTTTTTCGAAATTATAATCTTTTGGAAATAAGTATACATCTTCATAACGGAATGCAATAACAATATTGTTGTCTAAATTAAATTGTGAATTTAAATTCTTACAAATAATTTTAGGACCTCCTAATCTAATCCATATCTCCATTTTCGCAGCCTCAAGAAGTTTTAAGACAAAACCTTGTAGAAAATTAGTTTCACCTAGAAAGTTTGCTACAAATATACTATTCGGGAATTCATATAGATCATAAGGTGATCCCATTTGCAAAATCTCCCCTGCTCTCATTATAATAATTTTATCAGCAATAGCCATTGCCTCCTCTTGGTTATGAGTTACATGAATGGCAGTAAGATCTAAATCTTTTATTAAGTTTCTAAGTTCGTGTCGAAAAACCTTAGAAACTTTAGGATCTAATGAACCTAATGGCTCGTCCATTATTAAAATCTTAGCTCCAGTAGCTATTGCTCTTGCAATACCTAGTTTTTGTAAACCAGGATTTCCAAATATAGAGGGATATTCATCTGCATATTCTAATAAACCAACTGTATTGAGTGCTTTCTCAGTTTGTTCGATAATATAATCATCTTCATAACCACGCATTTCTAATCCAAAAGTTACATTTTCCCAAACTGTTAGGTGATCAAAAATTTCAAAATGCTGAAAAATAAAACCCATGTCCCTATCCTCGGGAAGTATTCCCTCGACATTCCTCCCATCAATCAACACTTTTCCTCTAGTGGGGGCTTCCAATCCTGCAATCATTCTTAAAGTTGTTGTTTTCCCACATCCAGTTGGTCCAAGTAAAAAAACATAATCGCCATCTTCTATTTTTAGGGTAATATTATCAACAGCAAGGACCTTTCCCTCATTAAAGGTCTTGGTAACATTCACTAGCTCGATTGTAGGCATTAGTACTTACCTCCTTTACTTCGAACTGCTCTTAATGCAAAAATTAGAAAAGCACTAAAGATGATCACTATTGTACTAGCAAAAATTGCACTCGGATAAGAATTAGCTTCCACCCAATCTACAATCAAAACAGGTATAGTTCTTATACTTCCCATAACTACTATCGTAGCTCCAGTTTCTCCCAAAGATCTTGTAAACACCATAATACATCCAGCTATAATACCTTGTTTTATGCTTGGAAGAGTAATCCTTCTAAAGACCGTTAAATTTGAAGCTCCTAAAGTTCGGGCAGCTTCCTCAACCCCTACATTTGAGGACTCTAGAACTCCAATAATAGGTCGGACCATATAAGGAAATGAAAAAGTAACATGTACAAACAGTATCATGAAAAAACCGGGTTGAAACAACCCTAGCCCTGCAGGTCCCCAAAATAAGAATATAGCAAACCCTAATGCTGCCGATGGAATTGCTATCGGAACATCAAGCATTGTATCTAAAAATGTAATAACTCTTCCCCAATTTCTTTTTGTGATTATAAATGCAAAAGGTATCCCAAAAATTAGATTAACAACAACCGCTAATGCTCCTATTTGGATTGACGACATAAAGCTTGTGTATAAGTATGCCCATTTATAATCTTGACTAAGAAATAACTCGTTTACAAAATCACCTTCAGTTAATTCCCAAACAATAAAAAATGAAGGTATTAAAATAATTGTTACAAGTAAAAAGGCTGTTAATGCGTCCCTAACATGCCGAAAATATTTATGACTTAAAAATCTTTCTAACTTTGGTAATACTCTTTTAACAGGAAAGTTTCCTCGCCTTGTAAACAATTTTATAGAGAATAGAAGTACGATAGAAATTGCAATTAAAATTCCCGCTAAGAGCGAAGCAGATGGTAAATCCAATTGTCTCCTAAAACCAACAATCATTATTGGAGCGGTCTCTACCAATCCTGATAATATAATAGTGGCCCCAGTTTCTCCAAGACTTCGAGTAAATGCGAGAATAGAGCCCGCGATTAATCCTTCTTTCATCATAGGTAGCGTAATAGTTCTAAAAACAGTAATTCCCGAAGCTCCTAGTGTCCTTGCGGCATCTTCATATAATGTATCTGTTTTTTCTAATACGATCTTCATGTTACGGACGATGTAAGGGAATGTAAATACCACATGTCCCAAAATGATCAATGGCATTCCTGGGTTTACTCCAAAAATCCCCCAAAAAAGTAGGATTGAAAAACCTAATGCACTTGTCGGAACAGCCATTGGTAAATCCACCAAAGCATCAAGAATTTTCTTTCCTCGGAAATTATATCGGGTTAGAATAATAGATGTTGGAAATGCTAAGAAAATGTCAATAATTACAGCAATAGCAGCGACACTAAAGGAAATCCCAAGTGAATTCAAGATGTTAATCCATTTTAGGTCTCCTATTAAATCATCAGCAAATACATCAGAGTAGATAGAGGGTATATTCAAAAAAATCGTAGAAAAAATGTTAATAATAGGGCCAATAATAACAAGTATAAAAAAGAAAATAGTAATTGTATCCAAACTCTTTCTATAAATTGGTTTTGAAAAAAAACGGTCTAACTTTAAGCCAAGAGAAAGATTAGGTTCAAATGTGTATGAAGTAATTTCTGCCTTATAATCGTTTTTTTTCAATTTTCATCAAAAATTATTAATAGTTTTTTAATTAAGCTGTAGATTTACATAATAACCATAAATCTGGAATTTTTAATAACACGTTACCGTCATTAGGCGTTTTAATCTCGGGAACATTAATATCAAAAGAAATACCATTATTTTCGTAATTAAAAACTTCTGGATCTAAAGGTATTGAAGAATTTATTGGCCTGAATCCATATTCCATAGCACTTATTACAGTATTATATTGATTAAGAAAATTTAGAAATTCATTTGCTACTTCTCTTTGCTTTGAAGTAATCCAATTAGCATTTAAGATACAAAATGGGTGATCACTATACAAGGTACCCTCTTCAGGATAGATTGCTATAACTTTTCCCCCTACTGATGTGCTTGATATATCTCTTATCAAATTTTCATATAAAAATGCGATGTTTAAATCTGCAGGACCTTCATTTTTCATATATCTTGCTAAAAACCCTGTCGATCTGCCATATGTTATTGCACTTGATTCAAATTCTCTTAACCATTTTTGGTTATCAAGATCAGTAAGATCGTTCATAGTTAAATTTTCTGAAGGCGTACCTGAAGCAGCAGATATAGCCATAATTGTAGTCATATATCCTGAGTTAGATAAACGCGGGTCAGTATGAGCCATTTTAATATCCACAGATGGATTTAAATTTAACGCTCGTACGTCTGCTAATCCTTTAATATTATGCGTTTGGTTGAAAGATTCCCAAGTGGCTATTACAATAGGTGAATATATGATCTTAACCGCTTCTTCAATATTTACTATTGGGATAGAATCACTAGTTAAACTCATCCATTTAGTATTTAAAAATGTCATCCAAATTGAACTCGCAGGACTCCATATTGTTGGAAATATTTCGCCATTTAGAATTCCAATAATTGAATCAGAAGAACCATAAGGTTGCATATTAATCTTAATTTCATCACCAGGGTGAGTGGATCTCCACTCATTGAGAAAGTTTGTGTAAGCGATAGTCATCCAACTTGCTTTTTCAGAGCTATAAATTATTGTAATGTGTGTTGCGTCTTCACCTGTTATTAGAATAATGTTTGTAAAAATACTTCCTAAAAGGAAACCCGTAAAAAATAAGACAATTAAATTCATCTTACTTTTTCTTCCAACTTTCCGCTTACGATTCATCTTAAAAAAGTCTAATTATAATAATTTTTCAAATAAAAGATCGAATATAATTATCTAATATCACAAATAATATCCCTGTAGAGATACCTAATAGCAAGCTAATGAATAAGAATATTATCCGCTTCATAAATTAAGCCTTGTTCAATTAGTTTAGTCAATATAAAACTAAAATATATATATAATATTATGATCTGAACTCAAATCTAATAATTTAAATAACTGATGAGATTTACTTCAAGTTTTTCTATATAGATTATATAGACCAAACTAAAATTCTCATTTCTCTACTCTAACATGTATTATAATTTAAAATATGACACATAGGTTAAAAAATTAATAATTACTCACACTCAATTTTTTTTAATTATTATGGGATAATATAACGGACATAAGAAAATTCTATTTTTCTTTAAAAATCATGAAAAATTGGTGCAAATAATGAGTAGTGAATCGAGTTTTAACATGAAAAACAATATTTTATCGTGTCCTTTTTCGTACAAATGCAACCTTCCAAAAATCGAAAACTTGTGTATTTTTCCTGATTATAAAATTTGTCCTGATTATGATTCAAACTTAAAAAGATTGAAAAGATCAATAAAAGTATTACATTAAACAATCTTTAGAAACCTTTTAGTGGATATATTTCAAATTTCTTTTTCATTGCATTTAATTTTTAATGAACCTTATACATATTCGATTGTCGCCGGAGGTTTAGGCGTAATATCGAAATAAATATCCTTTGTGTCTGGAAACTCTAATAATTTATACTTTAATTCTTCAATTAACTCTATCGGTAAATTTGTAACACTTGCCGTTCGCGCATCTATACTGTTAATAGATCGAATTATCACATCGTATATTCCGTTATTACTTTCGTGAAGTTCATAAAGAATTCTTGCATATCCTTTTACCTGAGAGGAAAAACGAACCAGTTTGTCAAAATCCCATTCACCCTTGATCGATAACGGAACTTCATAAGTTCTTTGACCATTAATAATCCCAGTAACTTTTCTTAGCAAAACATCTGTAGTTGTTGCAGCAAAGGCTTGAAACGGCTCTTGCTCTCCTTTTTCATTAATAATCATTGGGTTTCCATATTTATCTGTATAATAATCGTTAATAGCGGATTCTACAATATCGTGGACATTTTTCTCAAATTTCAAATTCTCTAGTGTTACAGGACCTATAATTCTTGCTGAGAGAGCGGGTCCCGGAAAAGCTTTACGAAAAATTAATTCCTTAGGCATATTAAAGTATTCAAGGATTTTTCTGACTTCCGGTTTGGTAAGACTAGCAACTGGTTGGATTGTAGCTTCTACATCATATTCGATTTCTAAATTATGTTGGCTTTTAACAAAACCTTGGAGATTTTTAGTTTTTAATGAAAGTTCTTCTTGTAATGACATAGTTTCTTTCAGATCAGAGATCTGCACACCAAAACTCTCTTCTATATCCGGTAAAATAGTACCGTCAGCTAATAATTGGCAATTTTCTTCTTTAATCACTCTACTTATAGTATCGGAGTAGGCTTCTTTGAATAATTTTCTCTTACTTTCAGCATCTTCTTCTCCTAATATCTTAGGAAGAAAATTATCTCTAATATCTATAACTAAAACATCAGGAAATAATTTTTTGATGTATTCTCTTTCTTCTTTGCCTTTAATTATTCTCATAAGTCCATGATCGATGAAAACCGGAATCGTATCGATTTCAGCTTCTTTGAGTAGTAGGTAAGTTGCTGAACTATCGATCCCGCCAGAAAGCGCACAGAACACTTTTTTATTTTTCGCATGTTTATGTAAAAATTGAACAGCTTTTTTGACAAACTTTTCGGGCTCATGTGGTGAATCTATTAATCTATGATTTAACATAAAGTAATTTAAGCTAGATTCATAAAAAAAGTCTATTTATTAATTGGTTATGATTAGTTTAAATTCTTAAAGCAAAAAATTGATATTTTATTGGTAGGGCTTTAAAAAGTAATTTTTCAACAAGTTAATTGAATTTAAAGGGAAAATACTGATTTCTTGTTTTTTTCATTATACTTTTGATGATATTCTTCAGCTTTATAATACTCCGTAACAGGAACGATCTCGGTAACTATCGGTTTCTTATATTTTCCAGTTTTATCCAACTTTTCCTTTAACTTTATTGCAGAAGATCGTTGTTCTTCATTATTGTAAAACACAGCAGATCTGTATTGAGTTCCAATATCCCAACCTTGGCGATTAAGGGTAGTAGGATTGTGGATATCCCAGAATATTTCCAATAATTCCTCATAAGACACAATTGAAGGATCATAGGTGACTTTAACTACTTCAGCATGTCCTGTTTGATTAGTACATACATCTTTATATGTAGGATTCTTGGTTGTCCCTCCAGTATATCCCACTTCAGTCGCAATTACACCTTTAACCTTACCGAATTTACTTTCAACTCCCCAAAAACAACCGGCTCCAAAAATAGCTTCTTCCATAATTAATAAGATCATGACCTAATCGACTAAAAAGATTATTTATAATTTTTTATAAAAAAAAAGGATTAAGAGCGAATATTTAAAATAAAAATGATGAATGCTAATTGGCTGATAAAGCAAAGCAATTTTTAAATAAAAATCAATCAATTGTGTTTTAATTGATCATTTTTTTCGCGCTTCTAAATCTTTTAGTTCTCGATGTAACACTTTTCCAACTATAGTTTTCGGAATTTCATCAATAAACTCCACAAACCGTGGATACTTATCAAATGCCATGTTATCTTTCGCCCAGTCGATGACATTTTGTTCAGTTATTCCTTTGTCTTTATAATTTTCCTTTAATACAACATAAGCTTTGATATTTTCCTTACCTTCACTATCAATTATTCCTATTACTCCACATTCCTGAATAGCTTCGTGATAATACAAGAGATCTTCTACTTCAGTTGGATAAACAGAATGTCCTTTATACTTGATTAGGTCCTTTAGGCGATCCTTAATCACAAAATAACCATCTTCGTCCATTAGCGCTAAATCGCCAGTCCACAACCAACCATCCTTGATTGTATTTTTAGTTTCTTTCTCGCGTTTATAATATCCTCTCATCATTTGGGGACCTCTCGTCACAAGTTCTCCAACTTCTCCAATATCGAGCGTAGTACCAGTAGAATCGCAAATCTTTACATCTGTATTAGGAAAGGGCATTCCGATCGTCCCTGGTTTGAACTTACCTACAAAAGGATTTGCTGTAACAGCGGGAGACATCTCAGTTAAACCATAAGCTTCACGAAGTTTTGATCCCGTTAGTGCTTCGAATTTTTTTCTAACATCATCTGGGAGTGGTCCAGCTGAGCTTAAACAATACTTTATACTCGACATATCATGGTTTTCGATTCCTTCATAATTATTTAGATTATTATAAATAGCAGCTACTCCCGGAAAAACAGTAACTTTAGTCGCTTCGATAACTTCTACAATTTCATGGGCTTCTCGAGGATTGAAGACACATGCCAACTTCCAGCCGTTATGTACACACATATTCATCATAAATCCCATATAGATGTGATAAAATGGTAAAGCCGCCAATAATACTTCCTTTCCTAATTCTTTCTCAACAAACCAGGATTCTGCCTGAAAAATATTAGCAGCAATACTTCCGTGAGTTAACATTGCTCCCTTAGGGAATCCTGTTGTTCCGCCTGTATATTGCAATTGAGCTAAATCTTCTTGAGAAATTTCTACTTCGGGTGGATTTGGTTCTGTTTGTCTTATTATATCTTCAATCATAGGATCACCCCCCATTGAAAATTCCGGAGGAGCCATAGGGTCGGGCGATAAATAAGGTGATAGATTGCTATAAAACTTGTGTTTTACTCGGGTTTCGCCAATAATAGGATCTACTAAATTTGAAAAGCCTTCCCAACCGATATAAACTTTCGCGTCACTATCATTTAATTGTCTTTTTATCTCAAGTTTTTTAAATAATGGCGAGATTGGGGTAACAACTCCACCAATTTTTAAAATACCGTAATAATATGCAATAAATGCTGGATTATTGGTAAATTGGATTGCTACGCAATCGCCTTTCCTTATGCCAAGTTCGCTTAATTTTGTTGCTAAACGATAAACAATATTAAGTAACTTAGAATAGGTAAGTTCAAACCCCATAAAATATGTAACGACATTATCTGGGTATAATTTCGCAGAATCTTCCAGAAAATCAATTAAATTCTTATTTGGAATTTCTACTTCTTTCGGAACTCCATTTGGCCAATACTTGTAGTAAATTTTTTGATCTGACATAATTTTACTTTTATTCTAAATGTTATTTATTATTTTTCTTCTGCATAGATTATTTGTGAAATTGAAGGAGTAATTGCTCTACATATTAGAAGAGTTCTTTATTAAGAAATCAAAATAATATTTAACAAAAAAAATTAACTTTAAAATAGGACATTAAATTTAAAACTTAATATATAATACTCTTAATGATTAACATATAAAATTTAAAGAATATAAATATAAAATTGTTCAAAAAAGGTTCTAAAAATGACAGATCGTGACAAAGCATTTAAGTTATGCATTTTTGGAGATGGAGGCGTAGGAAAAACTACTCTTGTTAATAGATATCTCACAAAAATTTTTGATGAAGACATTAAAATGACAATTGGTGCGGATTTTTATGTGAAAGACTTAGAAATTGATGGAAAGAAAGTAGTTATCCGAATTTGGGATTTTGGAGGAGAGCAACGCTTTAAAGTTCTATTACCTAGCTTTGCTAAAGGTGCTGATGGAGGAATATTTATGTTTGACATTACTCGATATACAAGCGTAAAAAATGTTGATGATTGGCTTTCTATTTTTGAAAAAAATGTCAGAGAAAAAGAAATTGAAATACCAATCATTATGGTGGGAGGGAAATTAGACCTCCAAGAAAAGCGATCTGTTGAAACTGGGGACGCTATTGATTTATCTGAAAAATATAATTTACAAGGGTATTTTGAATGTTCTTCCAAAACTGGTGAAAAAGTTGAAGAAATTTTCGAATATATAACTCGAAAAATGATGGAATTCACTGGTTAACTTTAATCAACTCAAATTTGTTTTAGTTTAAGTTTTTTCGTCAAAAATGCTTATATAGCATATAAGTGGAAATTACCCAAACCCAAAACATAATCGATAAAGTCATAATCCATTGCGTTAATGAATTAAGAACAATCAAGTGTAATAAGAAAGTCCCTGCAACAATAAATCCAAGACATGCAATTGATCTTGGATATCTCACTTCTTTCAACATTAGAATACTAAAAAGGCTAATGAAGATTAAACCATCAACCCAGCATATAAATGCGCTTAATCCATGAACAAAAGAAACCACAATATCACTCCCCCAAAAAGAGCCGATAAAAATTAACGAGATACAATAGATAATTGATCCAATCAATGCCAATTTTCGGAGTGGTTCTATTGTATATTCCTTATTAAAGGATCTTCCCATAAAAATACAGAACGGAACGCTTATAATTCCAGTTAAAATTAATCCAGCGCGATAAAATATTCCACCATATCCATCTGCTATAAAACTTATTGGCATCTTTATCATATCATAATTAGGATACAACAGTACCCCTATTAGATGGGTGAATAGGCTTATCCCAAAAGAAATTAGTCCAAAAACACTCCAAGGTAACAAATTAATAAATTTTTTGAATAAATAGAATTTTTTTTTCATAATAATATGACTAAAAAAGAAGTAAAAATATAGCTTCTCATTACTCCGATGTTCTCTTTATAACTTTAACTAAACCTTTCTTTCTTAACTTATCTAGCATATTTTCGATTTCATCGATAGGTTTCTGTGTTATTTCAGCACATTGTTCTACTGAATTCATTCCATCACATACTTTTAAAAGTTTAAATTCGTCCATAGAAATCATCCCTAGTTGAACGCTCATAGGTTGTATTTCCTTTACCACAATAGGGATTTTTACTTCTCTGCCTGATTCGATACTAGGTCCTCCAACTTCACTCATACTTGGTGAATCTCCAAAAAAAGATCGCACTCCCGTAATATCATAATTATCATCAATATATATATAAACCGTATGTTCTTGACCAGAAACATCATCTATATCTTCAGGATCAGGATATGGATTTATGTGTTTATGTTCTTTAGTGTAAATCCCCATTTTTAATCCAGATTTAATCTCATCCTTATCTACCCTAATATTGACCATTTCGCTACAAATTTCACACCAAGCCCATGCCTCTATAAGGCTAAAATATTTCTTCACTTTATTCTCTGGCATCGTATTTTCCTAAAAGAATAACTTTTGTAAAAAATATAATAAGCTTTATAATTATTATGTTGTGAATTAATATAAATATTGATTACGAATATTTCCTTAGAAATAAAGATAAAAATTAGTCATTAAAATCGAAAATAATTAAAGTTATAAGATATTTTATTATCCATCACAGTTAACCAAGACTTAGTAATAATGACCATGTCAAGCTATAAAAAAAATATGTGTTTCTCTTGTGGACGACCTATAGCCCCTTATGAAGCTGCAGTTCACTTTCCTTGTCCTCAGTGTGGAGATGTGACCATTTGGAGATGTGAACGTTGTAGAACTATGGGAAACACTTATAAATGTCTTCGTTGCGAATTTGAAGGACCTTGAATAAAAATTTAAGGAGTTTATATAAAATGGGAGAATTTGTAGCACTAATAGATGTAGTCCCAGAAGATATTGATATTGATTTTGAAGTTTTCGTTACAAAATTGAAAAAAGTACTTCCTGATAATGTCGTTATTGAACATTATGATATAAAACCTGTTGCCTTTGGATTGAAAAAAGCAAGATTACGAGTTAGGTATCCTGAGGAATGGGGAGGTACCGATAGAGTTGAAGAATTACTTGGACAGGTAGAAGGCATCCAAGGCATTGAAGGAATAGCGTTTAGTAAAGCGTGATGATCTAATAATATATTCATTAAACTATTAATTTTTTGTTTTTTACAACTTCATACTCTTCTAATTTTAATGCTCTAGAAAATTTAGGTTCAAATTGTTCTTTTAAAAAGCCTATCCAAATCTTTATATGAGAAAAATTTGAGTGTTGGTCTTCCATGTGCACAATGGAATGAATCCTTACAATTTGCTAAATCGGTAATTAACTTTCTAATGGATTGTAAAGACATATCGTCTCCTCCTCGAATGCTCTTGTGACAGGCTAGATAATTAACAATTTCTTCTAATTTATCTGAAAAGCTC
>JBHLLM010000029.1:0-13947 GCA_048885575.1 Candidatus Hermodarchaeota archaeon | reverse complement strand
ACCATTGCTCTGTCTAACTTTAATTTCAGTTTTCTTTGTTCTGCCCTTTCTGATATGTATGATCCGCTTAAACCAGATACAAACATCGAAATCGAGGTAGCAAATCCTGTTAACAGAATTAGATAACTTTCTAAACTAAAATGACTTCCCTTTAATATAGAAATAAAAAAACCGAGAATGATTCCTAAAACTGTTAACATACCATCGTAAAAATTATTTACAAAATAACGACGAGCAATAGACAAAAAATCCGTAATTCTGGCGTACGTTCTAACCTTTTCAATCATTTTAAATTTACTATTTCAAGATCACAATGATTGTTCATGATCCTTATTAACCCATATCGGTTTTTTTCAAACTTAAATCTCTTATTAAATAACTCCTTATTTTCTACATGGTTATTAGAACTTATATACATAATGTTTGAAATCTGGAAAATTGATTTTGATTAATAATTTCTTTAAGGAGAGATGGCTAATTCTAACAGGAGAGAAACGATCAATGTCGTAATACCTGCTGTAACAAGGTGTAAAACATATTTTAAACGACCACCTCCAGAAATATTGCCTAAAAAAATACCTAAATAGACTAATATGCCTATTAATATAGCATATGAAAAGATAAAATGAAATATTGATAATACAGTGCCAAAGAAAAATGGAATTAAAGGAAGAATGGAACCTAAGACAGGAGCGCCTCCATCCACTAAGGATGCAACTATAGTCGCAAACCTTTCTGATTGTTCTATTAAAGATTTTTGATCGTTAACTTTAATTGTTTTATCTATAAGAGAATCCCCCCTATCTTCTTCAGTGCTTTTTATATTAATTGGAGTTATCATTGCCTTTTGAATTTCTCTATTTTCTAATTCTAATTCTTTCTGATTTTTTTTATATTCTTTTTTTTTCTTTTCAGTTTCCTTAACATCCTTAGGTTCTCCCTCAACAATCACCATCTCTTTTTTTAGATCGGTGACTTTTTTTTTCCGCTCAGCTTCTTCAGAGAGGAATGCGCCCCAAAGACCGCTAATACCAATTGCTAAAGCTGTTGAAAAGCCTGTAATAATAATGAGAGTAGAATTTAAGTTTTGACCGGCATGTGATAAAAAGAGGATGAAATTGCCACTTACTATACCTGCACAAGTAAGTGCTCCGTCAAAGCAATTGTTAAAGAATTTACGACGGGATATTATACCTAAATCTGACATTTCAGAGAAATGACGCCATTTCTTCAGTTTTAATTTGAATCTCATTTCTGATAAAAACACTCTCATTCTGGTATTCTATATAGGATAGATCTAGGTTGGAATGATTCTAAATTCATCATAAATCTTATAAAGATAAGAAACTATTAATCTTTTTTAATTATATTTCCTTAAAAACTGATGATTTTTATTTATTTAATCATATAATAATCATAGAATATTTATAAATTAGTGATTTTTAAAATGTCGTCTAATAGAAAGGTCAAAGAAGAAATAATTACGCTTCTCATAGAGCATTCTAGAATAATTTATGATGTCACTAGTGATATGGGGGTATATTACTCCACTTGGGCTGAAGATTTTGAATCTAATAAAGAAAATCTAGAAAAGAAAAAGATTAAAATGCAACTCTCTGAAGAGGAAGCTGATGAGTTAAAAATTCAGTTGATAAAAAACTTTTCAGAAGCAGAAGCCTTCAACATGGGGGCATATGTCAACTTAGTATTGAGAATGGACAATATTATTAACTACCCTCTTGAATTTGTAGATATGCTAACCAACATCAAAATCGAAGGTAAAATCGCAAAGGAAATTAAGAAGAGATATCACAAGTTATTAAATCAAGTTTTGGAAATGGTAGATATTTTGAAAACTGCAATAAAAAACTTAAGAGACCAACCAGATATAGTTTTTGAAAATACTACAACAATCCACGAAAGAGAATCCGAGATTGATAGAACTTACCGACAATTTTTGGAGTATATCTATTCGAACATAGAAGACATAAGGGTTCTATTGAGAGTGAGAGATAGTATAGTCCTTTTAGAACAGATGGCAGATCGAATTCACGATATTGCGGATCTAATGAGAGTGCTATTATACCAATAAAATCAAATTCCCTATAAATAAAATTCTTTCTTATCCATGTGATAATTCATTAATTTCTAGGTATACTTCGAATTTATAGGATAAAGTAGAAAAATTTATACACATAAATTTATTATACTATTTTAAAATAATAATTTTAAAAACAATTAGAAGATGTAAATTCTATGAACGGAAAGAAGAAATTTTATATTTTACTCGGATTTTTCCAATTAGTATTGATAGCAACTGTATTTCTAAGCGTAGATGGAGCTGTTACTTTTGCAGCCGCACAAGATAGTTTTGATTATTATAATTCTGGAACAGCTGCATCCTTGGCGATCGCGGCAGCAATAGCTCTTGCTGCATCAGTGTTGGGTAGTGGCTTAGCTTTACGGACAGTTGGAACTGCAGCAATCTCGTCATTATCCGAGAGAGAAGAAAGCTTCTTCAAAGCATTCTTAGTTGTTGCTTTGTGTGAAGCTTTAGCCGTATACGGTTTGATTGTAGCAATCCTCTTCTGGACACTAATCCCTACACCGATTTAATATCGTTTATATCATAAATTCTGAAGTTAGGTGATTTTTGGACGAGTATAATTATTCCATCTTATGCGTATACATATATCAAAATCAATTTTTTAAAGAATTTAATAATTGATGATGCTACATTAAGAAAGCTCAAAACTATAAATGATATTCATATTTTTATAGAATCTATAAAACCATATTATCCAAGCATAGAAATTAAAGATTACACAATAGAGGAAATAGAAGGGGCTTTAATTAATAATTATATTCTAGTAGTAGGAAAAATCATTCTCTTTTCTCCCCTGAATATGAGAAGTTTTTTGAAGAAGTACCTAATGAAGTTTGAAATTCAAAATCTCAAGACAATAATCATTAGTTTAGTACTAGGGCGAAATAAAGATGAAACAAGAAAAGATATTAATTTTTTAGCTGAAGAATATTTGGACAACACAGACTTTATTGAAGATGTGCTTAAGGCTACTACGTTAGAAGAAATACAAATTTTAATGAAAAGAACTCCATACAAAATACCCATTAGAGAAGGTCTTCTCTATTTAAGAGAAAAAAAGGAAATTTTTGTCTTAGAAGCCTTTTTGGACCAATTATATTATAAGCAACTTCAATCGCAAACTCAAAATTTGACTAAAAAAGAGAATATAATGATTTCATTATTTGTAAAGTATAAAACAGAAATATATAACTTAAATTTAATTTATAGGGGGATAAGAAATAATATTGAGAGATCATTATTAAGACAATTTTTAGTTCATAATTATTTATTTTTAGATGAAGGAAAAATTGAGTACTTGTTGAACTTAACCAATCCAGATGATTTTGTTTTGACTATAAAGGCATTTTTTAAAGAGATTAAAGAGACTAGACCAGTTTTCTCAGAATATACAATCAATCAGGAACAATTAATAAGATCTATTGAGGAATTTTATATTACTTATTATTTCAAAAAATTTAAGATTAAAATTGATGACATTGCATACTACACAATTTCCAAAATATTGGAAGTATTAATTAAAAAAGAGAAAGAAATTAGATTTGAAATTTTACCAAATGTTATAAAAATCATTCATAAAAGGTTTAAAATATTAGAAACGATGTAGAATTAATAAGATTAAAAACGAGAGATTGGTGCAGTATTAATGAAAATTTTTGAATGGGTTGAAGAGATAGAAGGCATTTATGAAGATCTAATTGAAAAAGCTAAAAAAGAAAATTTAGAAGAAATACAAAAGCAAAGATCTATTCAAGAAAAATTACTAGAAGAAACTACTCGCAAGAATCAAGAAATTATTAAGGATGCCTTAAAAAAAGTTTCGAAAATTCTTAGTGAAGAATCAGCTAAATTTGAAGAATTGCTGGCGAATTTGAATAATAGCATAGAGAAGTATTATTATGATAATAAAAATGATTTAACTAATTCTATATTTAAGGAATTGGGATTTGATTTTTGATGGCAGAAGAAAAAATACATATTATTGGTTTCGAAGAAACAGTTACTTTGTTTGCTCTTTTAGGAATTGAGGGAACCGTTGTTAATCATGAAGAGGATTTCTTGAAAATATTTGAAGATATAATAAAAAAACCGTCAATCGCAATGATTATTATTAATATGGATTTATCAGATGATCTTTTTGAACATATATTAGATTTTAAAACAAATAACAAAGTCCCGTTTGTATATCTATTACCCGATATCTTCCAACCAGATATCATAAAACACGATAAAATTTTTGATTTGATATATGAATTAATACAAGAACTTACATAGAATGAGGTGATAATTTATTAGTGAAGAAGGAGAAGTTAAAAAACATTTTGGAGAATTAGGTTTATACTTAATTAGACAAGCTGATAATGAGATAAAGAATATTAACCAACAAACTCTTTTTCAATTGGCAGAGATTAAAAGAAAAAATAAAGAGAGAATCTCAGAAAGTTCTATAAAAATGAAGCTGAATTTTAATGAGACCTACAATAATTTATTGAATAATTTTCTTTCTTCATCTCTTTTGAAAATTAAAGAAGCTATATTAAAAACTAAAAACAAATTAATGTCAGATTTCATCTCGGTATTAACAGATCTAATAAATGACAAAATTAAAAAGAATTATTCAGGTTATATTAACTTTCTACTAAAAACCCTTGAAAGTACTAAAGATATTTTTGATAAGCCAATAGAAATTAGAATTTCATTTAATTCAAAAGATTTTAATTACTTTAGTAAAAATATGGATAATATAGAAAGAATTATCCCTAACAAAGTAAAGTTAATCAAATCAGAAACGGAGTTTACAGGAGGATTTTTATGTGTTGTAGCCACTGGAAATATTTCTTACAATTTTACTATTGAGAATCAATTAAAAAGACATATCACTCTAATAGAAATTAGTTTTTCAAAAATTTTTTCGAACTTTGAACTAGAAATGAAAAATCTTGAAAATAAATATATTCATTTTATTCAAAATCAAAAATTAGCTATCAATGATTACTTAAAGGATTATGAATGAAACTCAAGAAAAAGTACAGTTTGGATATGTATCATCCATTAACGGCTCACTTATAGAGATCAAAGGGTTAGAGAACCAAGTTCGACTTAGTGATCTCGTTAGAGTGAATAATATATTAGGTGAAGTCATCCAAATTTATTCTGATCATGTAATCGCTCAATTATTTGAGAATACCAATAATTTAAAATTAAATCAAAAAGTTACCAGTTTGCAAGAGCCTTTATCTATGGAGCTTGGTCCTGGATTACTGGGAACAATTTTCGATGGAATTCAAAGACCTTTAGAAGCAACTCTTATACAATCAACAACGGGTGGATTTTTAGAGAGAGGGGTGGATTTACCCTCTTTATCACGAACCAAAAAATGGGCGTTTAAACCATTAAAAAAGGTAGATGATTATGTCAATACTGGTTATGTAATTGGTTTTGTTCAAGAAACTCCATTAATTAAACATAAAATCTTAGTTCCCGTAGGAATTTCCGGAAAACTTACTTATATCGCAGAAGAAGGAGAATATACAATTATCGATGAACTTTATCGCATAAAAAGAGGTTCAAACGATAAATCTTTTAACATGTTTCAAAAGTGGCCAATAACAAAAAATCGACCTTACAAAAGTCGGAGTTATCCGCAAGAACCTTTAATAACAGGAATAAGAACAATAGATTTATTATTTCCAATAGTGAAAGGAGGTACAGTTGCAGTTCCTGGAGGTTTTGGAACTGGGAAGACTGTAATTCAACAATCCTTAGCAAAATGGTGTGACGCAGATGTAATTATTTTTGTAGGATGTGGCGAGCGAGGAAATGAAATTGCTGATGTTCTAAAGCAATTTTCTGAGATTGTAGACCCCAAAAGTGGACGTCCATTATTAGAACGAATCGTTTTAATAGCAAACACATCAAATATGCCTGTATCTGCTCGTGAAGCTAGTATTTTTTCAGGAGTGACAATCGGGGAGTATTATAGAGATATGGGATATGATGTCGCAGTATTAGCTGACAGCACTTCAAGATGGGCTGAATCATTAAGAGAAATCTCGGGCTTATTAGAAGAAATGCCGGCAGAAGAAGGTTATCCTGCCTATTTACCGTCAAAGATTTCTAGCTTTTATGAGAGAGCTGGAGTTGTTAATATCTATAGTGATGTTGATTCGACTAACTTTGGCTCTTTAACAATTATAGGATCAGTTTCACCCCCCTCTGGAGATTTCAGCGAACCTGTAACTTCAACTACTAAACGCTTTGTTCAAGCTTTTTGGGCATTGGATGCGAATTTGGCTTATTCCAAACATTATCCCGCAATAAATTGGCTTAAATCTTACTCTAAATATCCTGATTTCATATCAGATTGGTGGTTTGAAAGAGATGTTTATTGGCCTGAAATTGATATAGATTGGAATGAATGTAGAAGACAAATCAACAACATTTTATCTCAAGAAAATGAGCTAAAAAATGTTACTCAATTGGTTGGAGAAGAAAACTTACCTGAGGATCAACAATTTGTCCTTTTTATCTCAAAATTGACTAGAAATAGTTTTCTAATTCAAAATGCGTTTGATCCTATTGATTGTTTTACGGATATTAAAAAATTAATAGAATTCACTAAAATTATTCTCTTATTATATCATGAGGGACAACAACTTATATCTCAGGGCTATTTAATTGATGACATAAAAGATTTAGATGTAATTGAAGATATATTAAGAATTGGACAATCAGTTCCTAATGATAGATTGCAACAAATAGAAGATTTAAGGAAAAAACTAACTTATGAAATTGAATCCCTAAAATTAATGCGTGGTGTTGTAAAGAAAAAATGAGTGTAATCTATAGAAAAATTAAACAAATTATTGGACCCTTACTGTTTTTAGAAAATAAGCACGATGTACAATATGGAGAAATCGTCAATATTCGTTCTAATGATGGTTCAGAACGCACAGGACAAGTTGTAAAAATGAATGAAGACATGATAACAATTGAAGTATTTGAAGATACATCTGGTCTCTCTTCGGAAAATGCTACAATTACCTTTACTGAAGATTCATTTAAAATTAAAATTTCTAGTGATATGTTTGGTAGAGTCTTCAATTCTTTGGGAAAACCAATCGATATAAATACTAAACAGGGATTAGAAACTGAATTATTAACAGAAGTAGATAGAGATATAAATGGGTTACCGATAAATCCCTTTGCCCGAGATTATCCTTCTGAAGTTATCCAGACGGGAATTTCTGTAATAGATGGGCTTTTTACGTTAATTAGAGGTCAAAAACTTCCTATTTTTAGTGGTCAAGGAATGCCTCATAATCTATTAGCAGCTCAAATTGTAACTCAAGCAAAAGTACTAACCGAGGAACCATTTCTAATCATTTTTTGTGGCATAGGAATTATTCAAGATGAAGCTATCTTTTTCATGAAAAGGTTTCAAGAAAGTGGAAATATCCAGAATATAATCTCTTTTATTAATTTTGCAGACGATCCAATTATGGAAAGATTAATTGTTCCACGTGTAGCTCTTACAACTGCTGAATATTTCGCTTTTGAAAAAGATATGCATGTTCTTGTTATATTAATTGATATGACAAATTATGCAGAAGCTTTAAGAGAATTAAGTTCCGCGAAAGAAGAAATTCCAAGTAGAAAAGGCTATCCAGGGTACTTATACACTGATTTTGCTTCAATCTATGAAAGAACAGGTAGAATTAAAGGTAAAAGGGGGACAATTACGCAAATACCAATTCTTACAATGCCAAACGATGATATTTCTCATCCTATTCCCGATACTACAGGATATATCACTGAGGGCCAATTAGTTCTGAATAGAAACTTAGATAAGACAGGTATATATCCTCCATTTGAAGTATTAGCTTCAATTTCACGCCTTATGAAAGACGCTATAGGTAAAAACACTACAAGGGAAGATCACGCTGATGTTAGTTCGCAATTGCTTTCATCCTACTCAGCTTCTCTAGAAATTAGAGATCTCATCTCAATTGTAGGAGAAGATGGTTTAAACTATAATCAAAAAGCATTATTAAGATTTGGAGATGAATTCGAAAGAAGTTTTTTAAATCAAGGAGACAAAGAAGAAAGAGATGTCAACAAGACTTTAGATATCGCTTGGAAAGCATTATCTTATATACCACGAAATCAATTATTTAGAATACATCATGAATTTCTTGATAAATATTATGTTGGAGGGGTGTAATTACCGATTAGTTTTAGAGAGTTAAAACCTACAAAGACCAACTTAATGAGTTTAAATAAGAGATTAATTTTTGCTGAAAAAGGTGAAAACTTTTTAAAATTCAAATTAGAGCAAATTATAATAGAAGTTAAAGAAAATTGGAAGAATTATGTTTCTAATCGCGAGAAATTTATTGAATTATATCTAGACACTATGATTAAACTTAACAATACTTACAAAGATATGGGAAAAAGAAACTACAAATTAATAAGTAAGTTAAGTAACATTCAATTTAAGCCTAAAATAAATGTAAGGTACGTTAAGAAAATTGGAACTTTAGTACCAATAATAGACTATGAATTAATAAGAGAGGAACTCCTTCCCGCTTATTCTTTTGAAAACACAAGTTATTATCTGGATGACTTAATAATTGTTTTAATAGAATTTTTTGAGAAACTTATAAACTTAGCTATGTACGAGGATATTATGTTGAATTTGGCTAAAAATTACAAAAAGATTAATCGTAGGATACTTGGCTTAAAGAATGTAATTATTCCACAGTTAACTCATGATGTAAAGAAAATAAAAGATATTTTAGAAGAAAATGAAAGAGAAAATTATGTTCGATTAAAAAATACAAAAGATTTGATTAATAGATAAGTAATTGTATAGTGATTATCAATGGCTAAAAAAAATGTTATGGAACTTTTTAAAGTAAGGTTAAAGCGTAATTATAAGGACGTACTTCTACAGCATCTCTCCCAATTAAAGCAAGTACATATTAAACCGAAAACTGGAAAAAGTGGTAGCTATGAAATGGATAAAGAATTGTTTGAAAGAATTAAAAATTTAAGCCAAAATGTAGATAACCTATTCAAAGATCTTAATATCACTGAGGCTGATTTCCAAAAACTTTCGTTTGAAGAAAAAGACAGACCAAAATTTAAGGCTAAAGATATAGACGATTTAATTAATCAAATTTCTAGTGAAATTAATTATTTTTCAAACCGGATAAATGAATTAAAAAGATATAAATCTTTAATTGAAATTGAATTAGATAAAATAAATAACATCCACGGAAGCTACTTATTTTTAGAGAAATACAATTTAACTCGAGATAAATTAATGAAATTCAAACATTTAGAATTTAAAGCTTTCACTACTTTCTCAAAGAATTTAGAAAATATAGAAGTAGTCTTTGATTTCTCAAATTTTCCTAATTTTTTACATTATGATTTTTTAAGCGACGACAGATTAGCATTTTTCATAATATTTCCAAAAGAGCTGGAGGCGGAATTTAAAGAGAGAGTTCGCTTAATATACGCCGAAGAGGTGCCGATTTTAAAAAAATACTTACTTTCAGACGGAATTAATTTTCCACGTATTGCGAAAGAAATTAAATTTATTATATCCTCTTTAAATAAGAATCAGAGGGAATTTGAACGGTTAAGAGACGATAACATCCTTCTGTTTGCTGCAGCTCATGAAATCATTCAAAATTTAGAAGAATATAATTGGGCCTCCTATCAATTCGAAGAGTTAACTTCAGATCAATTGAGTCTTAGTTTTTATGTTCTTAAACAGGATAGGAAAAATGTCTCTCAAGGTCTAACTGATGAATTCCAAGACAAAATAACGATTGAATCAGTGGAGATTGTAAAAAGTAAAGCAGTAAAATTAGATTCAGAAAAAATTCCTATATTCCCTGAGAAATCAATAGATAAAAAGAAAGCTAAATTAAAAGAAGAAATTGAAGATAAAGAAGAGAAAAAGGACGATTTGAGAAGTTCCGCACCAACAATAATGAAGAATTTTTTCTTATTTAGGCCGTTTGAAACAATAACAAAAATGTATGGAATTCCTTCTTATTCCGAGATTGATCCTACCCCGATAATAGCGATTACTTTTCCACTTTTATTTGGGATAATGTTTGGAGATATTGGACATGGCATTATTTTAATTATATGTGGATTATTAGGGGTTGTTGTCTACCGAAAAAAGAAAAGTAGAGATTTTGTGAATTTTTGCTGGATCATTGCTTATTGTGGTATCGCTGCAATCATATTTGGAACTTTATATAGTGAATTTTTTGGAATGCATGAAATAAAATTATTTAATATAGTGTTCCTAAAATTAGAAGAGATTACCATTCCGATATTGAATATTAGTTTACATAATCCTCTTGAAAATATCCTGTCAGTATTTAAGTTTGCTGTTCTGATTGGAGTGTTTCACATTAATCTTGGTTGGTTTATTCAATTTATGAATTATTGGAAACAAAAGAAGAAATACTTAGGTTTCACTGATTCTATAGTAAAAATAATTTTATTAATAGGCGGGACGATTTTAATATTTAATTATGGATTCGAAATATATACTTGGTTTGAACCTCCCTTTCCTATTTTATGGGTTATAGTTCCTGGAATACTTTTAATTATTTTAAAACCCATTGGTAAAGTATTACATCTTTCTTATCTTAAAAAGGAATCAGTAGGAGAGCTTTTAGGTGAAGGAACAATGGAAACCTTTGAAACCTTCTTGTCGATTTTGAGTAATGTAGCATCTTATATTAGGTTGTTAGCATTAGCTTTAGCCCACATTTCATTGCTGTTAGCAATTACAGCTATGTCAAGCCTTATTCAAGGTGGGGGAGTAGTAAACGAAATAGTTTCATATGTCGGTTTAGTTTTTGGCAATATCATCGTAATTTTGCTTGAAGGATTACTCGTATTTATCAATGCGGTTAGGTTGCATTTTTACGAATTTTTCTTTAAATTTTATCAAGGAACCGGAGTGGAATATATACCTTTTTATTTAAGCGATAAATATTCAAATGTCACATTTGAAATTTCCAAAGCCAAGGATGTTATATCCGAAGAAATAGAAAGAGAAATTGAATCAAAGAAAGGTTATCAAGATATTTTAGAAGCACAAAAATATATCTCCGGAAAATATTTGTAGCTTCATTCAGATGTAATTTTATTATAAGGACATGACCATGAAAGATGAAGATAATACAGAAGACTTAACAGAAAAAAAGAAGGTTAGAGTGCTACCCCTGATAATTAGCTATATTATAGCTATAATAGTTCTCTTCATTATCATGATAATTTTTGGAATAAATCCATATCTAATCGTTATAATACTCGCTTTTATATCTTTAATATTCTTAGGATCCATTTTAAAGCGTCGAAAACAGAAATCCCTATATTCTAAATTATATCCAGATAAAGATCAAGAACTGATTAAGCGTCCACAGAGAAAATTTGAATTAACAATAAAACCAGAAAAAGAACCCTTAGAAAAGAAATTTAGAGAAGTGGACTTAGATTATACATATCGCAAATCTCTTATCAACAAATGTGAAAATTGCGGGATGATTATAACGGGTTATAACACAAATTGCCCTATATGTGGAAAAGCAATCGAGACGAAGGGAGTTATCACGAAATGCAAAAACTGTGGAATGACTATTCCCAGATCAGCAAGAAAGTGTCCGGTTTGCGGAGCACGTGTAACTTAAAAGATATAAGAATACTGAAATAAAAAATAGATTTAGCAAAAATGGTCGCGATAAAAAAAGAATCAGCAACAGGTTTTATATCTGCAGTTTATGGTTCGTTAGTTGAAATTAAAGGGTTGGAAAATAATGTTCGTCTAGATGATTTATTAAAAATTAGCAACCACAATTTTTTATGCGCTGTAATCCAAATTTACTCGGATCGAATTATAGCCCAATGTTTTGAAAACACGGATAGTATAAGGCTAAAAGAAGAAGTTATTACGCTCCATCAACCTTTGTCAATGGAATTAGCACCAGGTTTATTAACAAATGTATTCGATGGAATTCAAAGACCATTAGATATAGCCTTTGAATACTTTCAAGAAGGTAGGTTAAATAGAGGACTTGAATTTCCCTCCTTATCAAGAACGAAAAAATGGCATTTTATTCCAACAAGAAAAAATAATGAATTTGTGGCTAGTGGGGATGAAATTGGAATCGTACAAGAAACAACTTTGCTTAAACACAAAATTATGGTCCCTCCTGGGGAATCTGGAATTCTATCTTACATAACTGAAGAAGGAGATTATACTATTATTGATGAGATTTATAGAATTGAAAGTAATAATGAAGTAAAATCTTATTGTATGTTGCAGAAATGGCCAATAACAAAAAGAAAACCTTTTAGTGAAAAAAGACAACCTTACGAACCATTAATAACTGGTATACGGATAATCGATTTATTATTTCCTGTGGCAAAAGGAGGTACTTTTGCTGTTCCAGGAGGATTTGGAACGGGTAAAACAATTATTCAACAAAACCTTGCTAAATACTGTGACGCTGATTTAATTGTATTTATAGGTTGTGGAGAACCGGGGAATGAAATTGCGAATGCTCTAAAGCAGTTTAGAGAAACTATTAATCCGAATTCCGGACAATCTTTATTGGAGAGAATTGTCCTTATTGTAAATACTTCAAATATGCCTGTTTCAGCACGAGAGTCGAGTCTTTTTTCAGGTATAACTATAGCAGAATATTACAGAGACATGGGATATAATGTAGCAGTTATCGCAGACAGTATTTCAAGATGGGCAGAATCATTAAGAGAGATTTCAGGGCTCTTAGAAGAAATGCCTGCTGAAGAAGGTTACCCTGCTTATTTACCATCAAAATTATCAAGTTTTTACGAACGTGCTGGAATCTTTACAACTCTAGGATGCGATCCTGACGGAAAAAAAAGAACTGGGTCAATAACTATTATAGGATCAATATCTCCTCCCGCAGGAGATTTTAGTGAACCAGTTACTTCCGCAACAAAGCGCGTTGTTCAAGGAATTTGGGCTTTAGATCCTAAATTAGCATATCTTAAACATTATCCCGCTATTAGTTGGATAAATTCTTATTCGAATTACCCTGAATTTTTAGTAGAATGGTGGGAGAAAATAGATAAAAATTGGCTTGGCACAAAACTCAGCTGGGTTGATTGTAGAAAGCAAGTAAATGAAATTTTAGCAAAAGAAAACGATCTAAAATACTTTACTCAATTACTTGGACAAAAAAATTTAGCAGAAGATCAAAAATTAGACCTATTTACTGCGGATTTAATAAGAAATGCTTTCTTTATACAGAATTCTTTTAATGAGGTTGATAGTTTTACTTCCACTAGAAAAATGTTAAGTCTCATTAAGGTTATTCTTCTCTTATATAATAAAACAAAATCGCTAATTAAACGAGGTTCTATATTAAGCGACAGAAAATGTGAGGAAATCCTCAATGAACTCATGCATATAAGTCATTATATTCCGAATGAGGATTTTGAATCAATTGAGAAACTTAAGAATAACATCAATAATGAATCCGTAAGTTTGGTTTACAAGATTTTGTGAAATGAATAAAACTGTAACATTTAATTATTTCTTCGAGTTTATGGTTTGAACCATTCAAAGAAGTAATAGCTCAAAGTCAAAGGATTTGCAATAACAAATTTTTTCCTGACTGATGTAGCCAAACGCCCTGCGCGGACCATATCAATAGCGGTTATTTTTGCGTCATGAGGCAGAACATGAGCTATAAAAGGTGAGTGTTCTAATCCTGGTCCTTTTTTATATACTACAAAATCAGCACCAAATTTTAAAC
>JBHLLM010000028.1:0-13949 GCA_048885575.1 Candidatus Hermodarchaeota archaeon | reverse complement strand
AGTGGCATTTAAAATAGCCAGTAAAGAATTATTACATCTAAATAAGGTGAAAAAATGACCAAAACATATGAAGAAATTAACAAAAAGATTAAGGATGGCACTGCTGTTGTTATTTCAGCGAAAGAAATGATAAATATAGTTGAGAAAAGAGGTGTTACAGTTGCTGCTGAAGAGATTGATGTAGTGACTACAGGAACCTTTGGCCCTATGTGTTCCAGTGGCGCATTTTTGAATTTTGGGCATTCTGATCCTCCAATTAAATTCGAACATCTATGGTTAAACGATGTTCACGCATATCATGGGAATGCAGCCGTAGATTGCTATATTGGATGCACTAGGATGGCTGACATAAGACCATTTGAATATGGTGGAGGTCATGTAATAGAAGATCTTGTTTCAGGAAAGGAAATTAGATTGAGAGGGAATTCATACACGACAGACTGCTATCCTTTGGCAGAAGTGGACACAAAATTTACTCTGAATGAGATAAACCAAGCAATTCTGTTAAATCCAAGGAATGCGTATCAGCGATATGTATGTGCTGTGAATAGCTCAGACAAAACGCTATATACATACATGGGAAAATTATTACCAAAATTTGGTAATGCTCATTTTGCTGGGGCAGGAGCACTAAGTCCATTGAGTAATGATCCAGATTATGAGACCATTGGTATTGGCACAAGAATTTTCCTTGGAGGAGGTATAGGATATATCATTGGAGAGGGTACTCAGCATAGCCCTGGAAGTAGATTTGGAACCCTGTTTGTTAAAGGAGATTTGAAGCAAATGACACCAGAATATTTGAGAGGTGTAACTTACGAGAAATATGGTACATCTTTATTTGTTGGTTTGGGGCTTGCGATTCCAATCTTAAACAAGGGGTTAGCGAGAAAAACTGCTATATCTGACGCGGAGCTCCTAACAGATGTCATTGATTATGGCGTTCCAAGGCGAGATCGCCCTAAATTACGACAAATAAGCTATGAGGAGATGAAAAGTGGATATATCGAATTGAACGGTAAAAAAGTAAAATGTTCTCCCTTATCATCTTTTTATTATGCGAATAAAATTGCTGAAACCCTAAAGGAGTGGATTCAAAAAGGTGAATTTCTGTTGAATCCTCCAGCTGAAACTTTACCAACTGATACTGTATTCAAACCAATGAAAATAACATCAGAATTGAAATTTGTAAAAGATTTGAAGAAAAAAGCTGAAACATGCTACGATGACTGCGACATTAAGGCTGTAGCGGAAAAGATCGTAAGAAATAATGTAAATCACATCGTAATAATTGACCGAGAAAGCAATCTGAAGGGAATTGTTACAAGTTTTGATATTACTAAAGCTATAGCTGAGGATAAGCATAGATTAGATGAAATTGTTACAAAACGAGTTATTACAACCACAGATAACGATCCTCTTGATGTTGCTGCTCGTAAGATGAAAGTAAACGAAATATCTGCGTTACCCGTCGTAAATGATCAGAAAAAGGTGGTAGGAATTATTAGTTCGGAGGAGTTGATGTGAATTGACTATAATAAATTGTACGATACCATTTGGGGTTATTAGAGATATCAATAATTATTCTAAAATTATTAATGAAATTTTAAAGTATGACATAACGTTCAACATTTTAAAATTTTCAACGGGTTCAAATGGAGTAAACTTATTGTTAGATGTTCCTGAAAATAAAATTAAAACGATAACAGAATCATTGAAAGAAAACAACGTAATTGTTAACAAGAAAGGGCGCGTAATAGTATTAGAGAACTGTATAGATTGCGGAGCTTGCATTTCATTATGCCCTACTGAAGCTTTATACTTTAATGATGATTTCAAGTTAGAATTCTCCTATGAGAAATGTATTGGATGTCTTTTATGTTTAGATTCATGCCCCAGATATGCAATTGAAGAGATGTGAGTAAAAATAGTGTTTAATTCTCAGACTATTGTTGAGTTATAATCTCAAAAATTTCTTCAAGACGAGGTGTTTTTCTAGTCAAAGTAATACAGCGTTCTTCCTCGCAACCTCTAAGAATCGCAATTAATTCGTTTAGATGAATGGTTGGAATTTCTAATTTTTCGCCAAACCATTTTTTGATGTTATCTCTATATTCTGGTTTACTTAATGTATAAAGGCAAGTAGGACATGGCATTAATAGAAAATCTGCTCCTACATTTTCTGCACTTTTTAACTTGTCATAAGTAATTTTAAGAGCTTCGCGAGGGTTAATTAATAGTTGACTAGCACCCCATCCGCAACAACCCTCTCTTTCTTGGTAATCTACAGGTATCCCTCCAAAAAGCTCTATAAGTTCCTCAAACTTGGTTTTACTTCCTAAATAACTATCTAGGGTTTTTTTATCTCTCGAAAGATTTAAGTAATGACAACCGTAATGAACGGCAACTTTGAGGCCCCGTAAATCGAATTTTAAGGTATTAAGAACATCATTCCGAATAAGATACAAAAAATCCAATTCATGAACCAGTTTTAGTTTAGGATTTTCTAAAATATTGTATATTCCGGGATATCTCTCCTCACCTACTTTTTTATGGATTGAATTTAATATTTCTTGAGTTTTTAGTCTTACTTCAGGTGTTTTTAGAAAATCTCGTCCTCTAAGGAGGGAATTGTAGCATCCATTACAACTGAAAAAAGCGATATCTGCTTGCTGATTCATTTCACTTAGATTTCTTTCATTAATAGCAGAAAATTGAGCCCTAGTTATTAGATTTCTCTGGAAAAATGTTCCACTGCAACAAGATTGATTTTGACATGTAGTTGACTCTAGCTGAAGTTCTTCTAAGAGATCTTGGAAACCCCATCTTACTCCTGGAAAATATTTCTCTAAACATGCTTTAAACAAACAAAGCTTCTTTTTTTTAAAAAATTCTAAAGGATTTTCCGGGAATTTCTTTTCAATTTCACGTAAATCTAAAGCTAAACTATTAAAATTCATTTTATTTTATAATTTTTAAATGGTTTCTTTTAAGGTTTTTTTCTCTTTATTTTCTGCTTTTCGTTACTTGCTTTAAACACATATTTTATGCGGGCAAAATCGCATATTGAGTTTAATTCGTCTATTCTTTCTTGAGGTAAATTATCTCCTAATGGTTCTTCTAATACTATTCCCTTAGTCAGATATCGCTCTGACATTTCAACATATTTTCTTAAATCGTTATACTTTGGACCATATCCTTTTTTAAAAGACTCGTTTCTTAAATTAATAATAAGTAATGGTATATTAATATTCTCTTTAGGACATACTCGTTTACATCTCTCGCATAAATAACAATGCCAGATATCCGAGTCTTTTAAAACAGTTTTATCTCCACGTAGAACCTTTTGAATTATTTTTCTACTATTAAAATTTGACACTTTGGCTGCGGGACAATCCCCAACGCACTTCCCACACGATATGCATTGTATAATATTTTTATTTTCTTCTACATCTTCTACGATTTCGTCGTAAAATTCCCAATTCCAATCAGTGTGTTCGTCCATTTTTTAAGTAATTTACCTTGTTAATTGGAAAATTTCAGTTTCTTTTACAAATTAATTGATTATAATTATCAGTGATTATAAGATTTATTGATTATTAAAATAATTGAGAAGATCACAATTTAATTATTTATAATAAATTTAAATTAAGAAGTATATTAGTAAATATTATAAGAAAACACACATAAGCAAAAATCAATAGCATACTATAATTTTTTGGAGCAATTTTATGGTTCTATATAAAGATGGGAAAGTCTATTTGAAGATAGTGTATTGGGGTATGGGGGGTTCGGGAAAAACTACCATTTTAAAGACTTTATATAGAATAACTAAGGAAAATGAAAAAGACATTATTCCTATTGGTGATCTGCAAATAATTGAAAAGGAGAGTGGTGCTACTTTATATTTTGATCGAGGTCTTTTTCAGTCTACTAAACAAGAAAAGGTTTTCTATCGCGTTTATACGGTTGCAGGTCAAAAGGGATTTTCTCCTTTAAGACGAAAGATTTTTGATAAATCTGATGATCAAACCGATGCTGTTATCCTAGTGATAGATTCGCAAACTAGATATTTAGAGGATAATGTTGAATCCTTGTTAGAATTAAAGAACATGGCAAGAAATAGATTAATCACTGAAATTCCAGTGATTGTCATGTTAAATAAGCAAGACCTTGATAAAGTTATAGACGAAGAGGATTTCAAACTCGTATTAAAAGATGAAAAATTATGGTATGAACCAGATAATAAATTATATATCTGGAATCCGTTAATATATTCTACTTGTGCGATTTTTGAGCAAAGAAGAGAGGTTTATCGTAGTTTCCATGAGTGCGCTCGAAGAACAGTACTTTATCATATCTATGGAGACGGGAAGGCCCCATCAGATGAGGAAATACTCGATACTTCGATTGTAAACATTTAAAATGTTTTTGTATTTTTTAATTAATTTGTTAATTATAAATTAACTTAGATATTACCAAACTCAATGAGTTAGATAACGTTATAATCTAAGAACGGCGACTTATCTTTGAGTTGGCTAAGTAACAATTCTAAATGACACATGTATTGATCTAAAGATATTTCTTGTTTCTTATAACGAGAGGGTAATATTTTTATTATGTAGTAAGGAGTATATTTAATAAATCTGATATCAGAGAAGAGATATACATTACCATTTGCTTCGAATATAAATTTTTTTTCGATTAGTTCTTCAAATAGATCCTCTCTATTATTCAGACAGTTGAGACAATCGTGTACAGTTAACTTGTCTTTTCTTAGAGCTTTAATTAAGTTGTAGACATCGTTATCGCTTAAGAAATTAACGATTGCCTTACTATCAATTTCTTGACTACAATTATAACTGGAATAAAATTTAATAAATTCATTTTTGAATTTTTTTGCTGCTATATCATCTATTTTTTCGTCGGGTATTTTATTAGGAGGAACTCGTATGTAGGATAAGTCATTAATTAAGAAATAACATTCTCTGTTCCCTGGAAGTGACTTCTTTAGAATTAATTTTTCTCGAAGGAAAGATATTAACAATAAATCTATATTAACGGTTGAGAATCCAAATTCTTGCCGTAGAATTTTACTTAGTTCGATTCTAGAAATCACTCCGTTCCGAAGAATTTGCAATATTGTTGCTTTTATTTTTTCTTGAAAAAAGGCTATTAAATCTCCTCCTTCTAATTTACTATAATTTTTTATTGTATTAAACGCTTCAGAAATAGCTCTAGTTATTTTGTTTGTATTAATAAGCTCTAATAGATTTTTTGTTATGACTGCTAAAATATCTGAAGAAATAATCTCATTCACTTTTCTTTTAGAAGCAATTATTAGAACTAGGAAATAAACTTCACCTTCGTATTCTTGTATCACAGAAACAATATTTCGATCTTCCTCTCCTAATATAGGACTAAGTTCTATTAACGAATTCTCCTTGTTTAATTCGTGCTGAGCCCATATCTTTAGAAAAACATCTTTTGAAGGATAAGTACCTTCCGGAGGATATTGAATTATCGGTATTGGCCCTAAACTCTTATTCCAATGTACAATAATTAATCGTTCCATTATAAGGGCTCCTTACGCAAGAATGGTATTATAATCGGATTATTTTTCAGAAATGTGTGAAATTTTTAATATTTAATAAAATAAGGAAGTTCAAGAATAAATTCTATTGCCAAAAAAAGTTTTTAAAAATTAGAATAATTCAGGATAAATACTTTTAATTGATTTTAAAGTATCTTTAATTAATTCTTTTATTCTAACGTCCTCAGTATAATTAATATTTTCTGATATGTTCTTAATAATCTCATGTGCTAGATCTCTATCTTTTTGAGAAAAATTCCGTTTTTTAGAGTTAAATAGAAAGCTGAATTCTTCTTCTAACCAGTTTAATTTTTGTATTAAACCGTCCTTTAACATATTTTCATAATCCCCCGCTGTTAAAATCATATATTAAAAAACCCCTTTTTTTAATATGAATAATATTCAACTAACATTCTAGTGGGTTTTAGCTTTATATAATTTTGTAAGAAGAAGATATACTAGTCGTCAAAAAGGTATACTACTTTATATTTTAAAGAATCCTCGATCCAGAACTCAATAACTTATAATAAACCGTAGAAGAGAACGATTTGGTTAAAATTTTCAACCAATTTTATTAAATTTCGTTATGTTTGAAATGATATCTCGTTATGGTTTTAGAAAGTTCCCATATCGATTGAATATTACTAGATCTTATCGCTTTATTGAGATCCTTATACAGCTTTAATAAGGAAGTCTTGTCCTCCTCCAGCGATTCCTCTCCCTTAAGTGAATTTTCGTTATTAATCATACCTACAAATCAAATAACAATAATTAAAAAATTGAATAATATCACAATGATACTATAGAAAAATAACTAAGGAAATAAAGAAAAAACTGAACTAGATTATTGTGTAGCCAAACAAATCGTATAATAAAGAATTCACCGGGAAAATGAAATAGTAGATTGCCAATGAAAGGACAATTATATGAATGAAAATCCCTAAATTACTGAGATATTTAATTTTAATACTAATTAACTATTCTTTTTTCATGTTATTCAAAGCTTAATGTTAATAATTCATAATTTTACTGATTTTTTTTCTCGTAGTGTTTGCTTATTAGGTAGTATAATAAAAACATTAAAATAAGAATTGCCAAAACGACGAGTAATATTACATTAAACACTTCTGATTGAGTTCTGATTAACTCAACATCGTTGGTATTTATAGGAGGGTTGAAACCTAGTAAAGCACCCCATATGGAATAAAAGAAAGCTCGAAATATTGAACCTATTAATGTCCCAATTGAATATTTCTTAATATCAATATCAATCAATCCAGATGCGTATGAAATTACATCAAAAGAGATGAAAGGAATAAATCTCGAAACTATTATTGCCTTTATTCCGTATTTATTAATTAATTTATCTGCCATAGCTAGTCCGCTCTCCCCTACAAATTTCTTTGCTAAAGGTCTTCCTCCCCTTCTACTAATATAAAAACACAATAAACTCGCAGCCATAGATCCTATAATCCCCATAATACCACCAAATAACCACCCCCAGATCATCCCTGTGGCTAAGAGTACTACCTCAGAAGGAATGGGGACTATTAACCCTTGTATCGCCATAATTACGATAAACAGTAATATACCTAAATATCCTAAAGCCCAAATAGGATTAACAAACCATTCTGCGACGATCGTGTAAACGAATGTTGTATCGATAAAATAATTATAGTACAAGATGAAGAGGGAAAGTATTATTAAAGCAACAAACAAGATAATAAAAATTGTAGTCAAAACGCTATATTGCGAGAAATCAAATAAATTCTTGAGATATCTTTTAAACTTAATAGAAAATGAATCTTCTTTCTTGCTATCTTCCATTGCAATCAATTCTTTTTATAACTGTTAAGTAATACCTAAGTTAAATTTCTATAATAATTATTATTTTCTTTTTCAGTAATTTTTCTCAGTAGTTTCGAACAACATACTTTCCTAAAAAAACGAGATTATAAAATGAAAAAAAGATAAGTAAATTCTACCTATCAAATTATAATTAAATAACTATAATTGGAATACGATGTCAAATATAAAAAATTGGTCAGAAATAAAGACAATAACCTTAATTTCCTTATTTGTTTGGATTATACTCGCTGTTATATTTGGTTTCTTTGATTTAGCAATTTCTATCTCGGTAGTAGATCAAGCTTCCGTGTGGGGAAATTTTGGGGCAGATTATGGGGAAGCGCCTGGGTATGCTCTTATAGCACTATCTTTAGCAACGCTGCTTGGAAGTCTTTTTACCAATTTAAATTTACAAAAGATCCCTGCTTATGTGGGAATATTTGTTGGTTTGTTGTTCATATTATTAATAGATGACGAGAGTTTTGTTAACATAGGATGGAGCTTAATTGTATCACTGGCATTATATGTAATTATAACCTGGAAAAAAGATTGGAAGAATTATAGAAAAGTTTCTGGTATAATAACACTTTTAGCAGTCGTTAATCCTCTTTTATTTGTACAAATCACGAAGATTTTATGTGGAAGAATTAGATTTAGAGATTTGACCGTCCCCGATTATAGTGAATTTACTCCATGGTTTTTACCACCGGGTCTAACTTCGGGAGGGAGATCGTTTCCTTCGGGTCACGCCGCAATGGGTTGGATGTTCTTACCTTTGTTAATAGCAGTTAAAAACCGTAAAAATGTCGATCCACTAAAGATATTGACTATCATTTTAGTTGTCGGATGGGGTTTATTCGTAGGACTTTCTAGGATTGCCGTTGGTGCTCATTATGCATCGGATGTTCTCTTTTCAACTGCAGTGGCTATATTTGTTACTTTATTTCTTTACAAGATGTTATACAAAAAGCAAAATAAGTAAACTCAGGTCTTTACTATTATTTATTTTTTTTCGCAATAATGATAATTATCAGAGGGGAAGTAATAAATTGAAAGAAATTATAAAAAGTGTTTATCATGTTGGTGATTCAGGCTGCTCAGTCTATTTAGTGAATACTAATAGTAAAGAAGGTCATGTTTTAATTGACTGTGGAATGGATATTAACTTAATAAAGAAAATTAGTAAACAAGGATTAAATCCAAGAGATATTAAACATTGTATTTTAACTCATTTTCACATAGACCATACTGCGGCTTGTTCCGACTTGGAAAATCTGAATAAGCAAATAAAATTCTATGCTCACGATTTAGATGCTGATGCTATAGAAGAAAAAGGTCATGATGGTAAAACTGCCGCTTCTTGGTATGGAGTTGATTATAAGCCAGTTAGATTAGAAAGAAGATTTAAAGGAGATTTAGAAATCCTTCGATTAGGCTCGTACGAATTCCAATGCATTCACACACCAGGCCACACCCCAGGATCCATTTCTATTCTAATAGAAGTTGAGGGTACCAAGATTCTCTTCGGACAAGACATTCATGGACCTTTTTATAAGTCTTTCGGCTCAAATCTTGAGGATTATCAAAAGTCAATGCAAAAACTCTTGGATTTAAATGTAGATCTACTATGCGAAGGACATTTTGGTATCATTAAACCTGCGAGTGAAGTGACTCGGTTCATTCAGAGGCATATGGATATGAATCGCTCCTCACAGCTTTAGGGTAAAAAAATGGCATAATCAAATTCAGAAATAATTATGAAATAAATTTAAAAATAATAAGTAAAAAATTATTTAATTTTGCTTTTAATTAATTTAATATTGCTTTTAAGAGTCTTTGCAACTGGAGATTTTTCTGATTCTGCTTGAATGAGCGTGTTTAGCGCGTCTTGATGGTGTTTTAAAGCTTCAGCGTAGGATTTCTGTTCTAAATAAGTCAATCCTAATCTATATTGGCTTTCAGCTATTCCTTCACTATCCTCAAGTTCTTCGTATATCTTTAGAGCTTGATTACACTTTTTCCACGCATCGGTATACTTTCCCTGATTTAAATACGCTAAGCCTGTATTATTCAAATATCTTGCCGTACTTTTCCTGTCCTCGTTCCTTTCTGCCAATTGTGCGGCTTCTTCGAAGCGTTTTAACGCAATAGGATAATTACCCTCATCTAAATATATTAAACCTATGTTATTAAGGCTTTCTGCTTTCCGAGTATAATTTTTTATCTCATCGTCTATATTCAATGCTTCTTCGAAAGTCTTCAATGCGTCAAGGTACAAACCTTGATCTCTATAGATCATAGCAGTATTAAATAAATTTTCGGCTCTCTCTTTTGATGGGCCCAGAACTTTAAAAAGTTTTGTTCCACGATCGTACCACTTAAGGGCTTGGTCGTAATCGCCTCGGTCCTGATATACTAACCCTACTTTATTTAAACAGAAAGTTTTTCCAATTAAATCACCTATTTGATCAAAGATATCAAGTGCTAGATTATAACGCTTAAAGGCATCTTTATACACACCTTGTTTATGAAAGAGCACACCTATTCTACAAAGAATTCGAGCTTTTCTTTCTTCATCGTATATTTGCTCTGAAAGTTTATAGGCTTCATTGTTCCACTTGAGAGCTTCAGAATAATTTCCTAAATCTTGATAGATTAACCCTATGCTCTCAAAACAATCGGCATTACCTTCTAGGTTTTCGATTTCGTTAAAAAGTTTATAAGATTCTTCATACCATTTCAAAGCCTCTTGATAATATTCTTGTTCTTTGAAGATATCTCCAATCTTACGGATAATCGTTGCTTGGTTTGAAAGATTACCTAATTTTTCTTCAATTTCTAGAGCTTCTTTGTATCTATTCAAAACTTCAGAGAATTTTTTACGAATAAGAAATACATTACCGATACAGAGAAGTCTGTGAGCTTTACCTTTCATATTTCCGAGTTGTTCGTCAATGTTTAAAGCTTCCTCGTATAATTTTAATGCTTCGATATAATTATCCTCGTCAAAATAGATGTCTCCTATACTCGTAAAAATGTCCGCTTTAATCTCAAGATTTCCTAAGCTTTCTGAAACATAGATTGCTTCGTTATATCTCCTTACGGCTTCAGGATAATGCTTTTGGGCCTGATAAATCTCACCAATTACATTTAGAATTCCAACTTGTTCTTCTAAATTTCCCAATTGTTCTGCAATAAGTAAAGCTTCTTCGTATCGTTTCAAAGCTTCAACAAAATCCCATTGATCTCGAAAAATTTTACCTGAAATACTCAAACAAACCGATTTTTTATGTAGGTTTCCAATCTGTTCAGCAATTTTGATTGCTTCTTCAAATTTTTCTAGTGCTATGTTATCCTTGCCTACATAGTGATAATTTTTTCCTATCAGGTAAAGGGTTTCAATTTTGCCTTCCATATTAATATCCTTACTGAAAATCTCAAAAGCTTCTTCAAATTTTTCCAGAGCCTGTGAATAATCTCCCTGATCTTGGAAAATAACTCCAATCATGTTAAGAAGTTCAGCTTTTTTTTCAATTTTCCCGATTTTTTTAATAATATCAAGTGCATCTTTATATCTGCTTAAAGCATCTTTAAAGTTAGCCTGTTCAGCAAAATAGTTTCCTATGTTTTTCAAAGTTTCTGCAGTTCCTTCAGGATTTTCCGTTTCAGTAAAAATTCGGAAAGCTTCTTCAAAATTAGTTAGAGAAGCTGTGAAGTTTCGTTGATCTAGATAGATTTGCCCGATAGTTGTTAGAATGGATGCTTGATTGTTTAAATCTCCAAGTTGTTCGAATATCTCGAAAGCTTGTTCAAAATGTTTCAAAGCTTTGGGAAAAGATGATTGTTCCTTATATATTAGTCCTATATTTCTTAATACATCAACTTTACCCTTAATTTCTTTCGCTTGGTCAAAATATTTTAAAGAATCTTCAAACCATTTTAAAGCTTCAAAATACTTATCTTGTTTTTGAAATATTGATCCCATCAGGCTTGAAAAATTAGCTTTAAGTAAGACATTCCCCATTTCTTCAGCAATTAGAAACCCTTCTTCAAAACATTCGAATGCCTTGGGATAATTCCATTGATCTGTATAAATATTCCCAATAGAATTTAGAACTGTCATTTTTCCTTCTAAATTTTGCATTAAATCGTAGAGTCTTAATGCTTCATTGCATTTTTCTAGACCAGTGAGTGAATCCCCCATCTCATGAGAGGTTCGGCCGATTAAATTTAGAATCTCAGCTTTATCTTCGAGATCTTCTAAAATTTCGTTAAGTTCCAAAGCTAATTTAAACTGGTTCATAGCTTCTTCGTAATTCTTTTTTGAATAGTAAATCTTTCCCTTAAGTTTATAATTCATTGCTTTTTCAGCGAGATTTTCGGATTTCTCATTGAGTTTAATGGCAGCTTCAAAATATTTCAAAGCCTCCTCGTAATTTTCCTGTTTTTGATAAACTATACCGAGATGTTTTAGTATTTTAGATTTTTCGTCAAAATCCTTGATTTTTTCATTTTCTTTTATAGCAAATTCGAAATTTCTAATCGCTTCAGAGAAATTCTTCTGAGCTTGATAAGAAAGACCTAAATACTTGAAAATAGATACTTTTCGAGGAAATACTTTAATTTTAAGTTGTACTTGTAAAGCTTTTCGTAACCACTCTATGGCATCTTTATATTTCGATTGCATATAGTTGATAATACCGATCTCCATCAAACAAATTGCCATCCATAGATTTTCACCTGATTCTTCGCTTAATTGAAATAGTCTTTCCAAACATCTTAATGAATCGGTATAATTTTTCGTTTCGAAATAAATTCTGTTTGAAATATACAATTTAGTTAATTCATTTGGATCGTTAACATTAGATTTAAGCCATTTTATTAAATCAATATCGAATTTTTCCTTACTTCTCTCTTCTTTATTTTTTAAAAGTTTCTCAAGAAATTTAGGGGTATTGACATTTAGTCTATAAACATTAACATTTTCGTTTAATCTCTTAATTTCTGAAAGTTTCTGATCTAAATCGTCCATATTACTCAGTTCACTATTTTTTGGAATGCCAACTTCATAAAGATCTTCTTTCCCTTTACTATCTGAAATATGGTTTATCCAAATTAGATTTTTCAAATCGTTCATTGTTTTAAGAGTCGAAATGAGATCATAGTCATTCTTTCCCGAATATCCCATAATTATCAGTGTGCGTTCCGCTGAAGTCTTTTCTAAAAATCGGGCTTTGTAAGGTTCTAATTGAATAATGTTATTCCTTGTTTGGTTTAATCCGATTAATTTTAAAGTATTTATAAACGAGTTTCTTGTATCTTCTCCAGTGATTATATTTTTAGGAGAACCATGAATTTTATAAACAGGGAATTTTCCACCTCGAGTCAACTTTTCGGGATCACTGAATTTTTCATAATCTTTCTCAGTTATGACGGGGATAATTCTCTTCTTAGGGATATCAGATTGCAGCAGAGCATATTCCAACAGAAAATCGAAGTTGGTAGTTATGATAAAGTGTCCTTTTTTAATCATTTCGGCTAATACAAAATGCTCAAGGTTAGGTTTGTCGCTTTCTTGATAAAAATCAAGAAATTTCACATCATCTAAGGATTCAAGAATAATACCTGCTAAAATCTCAAATGGTAAATCGGGTATTTTCAAGATTTTATCTATTTCTGACTTTGTACATGAAAATTTAATAAGTGCTTGAACTGTTTCGCTCGCTGCGGGTAAATGTGAAGGAGATTCAACTGAAGCTCCAGCTCCAACTAAAAATGTAAGCTTGTTATCTTCTGATATTAACTCATTAATATTTAAATTAGATTTTCTAATTGAACTCAAAATACTCTCACCCAAATTAAAAAATATCTTTAGTAAGAATATTATTTCTTCATCATTTTAAAAAATTTTGCCTTATTAAAAATATAATTTAAGAAAAAGATGTTTATAATTTCAAAAAAAAAAATTCTTGATTTCCTTGTTTATGTGTACAGCAAAATCCTCTTGAAAATTGTCGTGAGACATGTTTTTAATTATAATAAGATCTAAATTATTTAAATCGTTTTGAAGTAAATTTTGAACTTGCTCTATAGGAGTAATTTTGTCTATGTCTCCAATAATAATTCTTAGCTTCTTAAAGTAAAAGTTTAATAAGACCTCTGAAACCTCATATAATCCATCGTATTGTTTTTCTTTGAATTCGCTAAGGTTTTTCCCTTAAAACATTTTAATAATAAATTTTATCTTATTTAATTAATTGTATCCAATATTAGAATAATACTATTCCCTTCTGAGCTTTAATTAAAATGCGATACGAAGATTGGCACACTCATAACTCATTATGTAAACATGCTGTTGGAACAATCGAAGATTATATAAAAAAAGCCATTGAATTAAATTTAAATGTTATTGGAATTAGCGATCACTTTCCATACGATTACTTAATTTCAGAGCTTCCTACACTTGATCAAATTCCATATGAAGAGTATGCAATGCCCTTATATGATT
>JBHLLM010000027.1:0-14060 GCA_048885575.1 Candidatus Hermodarchaeota archaeon | reverse complement strand
TGAACCAAGGGGATATTTGAGATGTTTGATCAATTTAAAGAATGGTACGAAAATCGGCATGAATATGCAAAAGAATGGAAGGAGCGTACTGGTGGGAAAGTGATTGGAACTTTCTGTACATACGTACCTGAGGAAATTCTCTATGCTGCAAATATTCTGCCTGTAAGGATATTAGGTAGTCATGAACCGCAAGATGTTTCTGAACCACATATCTTTGCTATGTTTTGTCCCTTCTGTCGTGATTGCTTAGCTCAAGGATTAAAGGGAAGATTTGATTATCTAGATGGAATTACAATCGCTCAGAGTTGTCTCCATATTAGACAGGCTTATACTAGCTGGGATCTTCATATTCCTTTGGATTTTACATATTATTTACCACATCCAATGCACGTTCAAAGCCCTCAAGCAATTCCTTATTTAATAGAAGAACTAAAAGAATTTAAGAGCGCAGTAGAAAAATGGACGGGAAAAGAAATTACTGAAGAAGATCTCAAACGAGGAATTGAGATTATGAATACTAATAGAAGTCTTTTGCAGCAAGTTTATGAACTTAGAAAAAATCCTAACCCCCCACTGACAGGTCTTGAAGCAATGCTTATGGTTGTTTCTTCTCAGATGGTTGATAAACGAGAACATAACAAAGCTTTAGAAGAACTTTTAAAAAAACTTCCGTCAAGAAGTTTAGATAATCCTGGCGAACGACTTATGATATTAGGCTCTGAGGATGATGATACTGAATTTATAGCTATGGTTGAGGATTTAGGATCAAGAATTGTTATTGATGACCATTGTACTGGCACTCGATACTTTTATGAAGAAGTAAACACAAATGGAGATGCATTAGCGTCAATTGCAGAACGATATGTCAACCGTATACCATGTCCGAGCAAAGACTGGCCTGAAAGAACAAGAGTAGACCATATAGTTAAACTAGCAAAAGAATATAATATTCAAGGAGCTATCGTAATGCAAATGAAATTCTGCGACCCACATGAGTTGGATACTCCTGCAATCAAAAAAGCCTTAGAAATAGAAGTGGGAGTACCAACAATATTCCTTGAATTTGATGTTACCGTTCCTATAGGTCAGTTTAAAACTCGAGTTGAAGCATTTTTAGAAATAATAAGAGAGGAGGATCTTTTTTAGGAGGAATTAAAATGAAACAAACAAAATATCCAACAGAAGCTTTAAAATGCTGGAATTCAGCTAAGAGTCTTAGAGAAAATTATTATCGAGATTTTGCTGAAGCTCATGAAAAAGGTGGGATTAGATGGGTAGGAGGAGCTTGGTCTTTTGACGCTATTCCTGCTGGTTTAGGGGATGACGTTTATTCCTTAACTGGAGAGCCGTATGGTGCAACTATTGCATTTAATGATAAATTTGCCTCGGAATGCCATGAAGCAACTGAAGCTAAAGGATATGCACGAGACCTTTGTTCTTATATGCGCAATTATTGGGGATCTATTCTCATTAATAAATATGCGTGGCCACAGTTTTCTGAGGAATTCCCTAAACCAGATTTTATATGGCAAGATCATATTTGTTGTTCTCATGCTAAATGGTATCAGGTAGCAAGTGACCTTGAAGGAGGAATTCCAATGTTTAGTATTGATGTATCAGTAGGACCTTACACAGAACGAACCGAACATAAGATCGATTATATTGTAGGTCAGATGCACGATGGAATTAAGTTTCTTGAAAAAGTCACAGGGAGAGATTATGATGATGAACTTCTGATTAACGCCGTCCACAATGAATTTCGCACTTGTCATTATTGGGCAGCTATATGTGAGCTTAATAAAACCATCCCAGCTCCTTTAGATGAGAAATCTATGTATTCCTTGTATGTCTTAGGGACTTTAAGAAAATCAGCTCAATGGGCAGCAGATTTTTATGAAAAGGAATTATATCCTGAGGTAAAAGATCGGGTTAAACGAGGGATAGCTGCTGTAGGAAACGAAAAGTGCCGAATTATGACAGATACTCAGCCTCCATGGGCATTTTTAAGAATATTTCGCTACTTAGAGCAATATGGATGCGTTTCAATAGGAAGTCTTTACACATTCGGTCTTATTGGATTATGGGAAGAAAAAGAAGATGGAACTTGGGGTCCAAAGACTATTCCTGAGATTGAGATTACTAATAGAGATGAAGCACTACGAGCTCTAGCAGATTGGAATTTAAGTAAACCAGAATGGCAACATTTTTACCATCCAAAACTCAAATCTGATATGATGATTAGGATCGCAAGGGAATGGAAATTAGATGGAGTTTTTCTGCATTTTAATCGAGGGTGTGAAGGATTAAGTCTTGGGATAGCAGAAAATCGTTTAGCTATTCAAAAAGAAGGAATTCCAACCATGCCTTTTGAGGGTAACATGGGGGATGAGAGAGAATTCGATCTTGAGCGAACTATGAAGCGGGTAGATGCTTTTATGGAGTCATTAGGAATTGAAAAAATAAAATTCTAATCAATTTATAGGTATTTGATCATAACTTAAAGTTAAAAATTTAAAATGAAAAATTGTTTAACATGATAACAGCTGGAATTGATTGTGGATCTAAAAACACTAAGATTGTGATTATAGAAGACAATAGTATTTTATCAAAAGCTTCGGTATTAAGTGGGTTTGATCAAGAAGCATCAGCGGGGCAAGCGTTAAAAACTGCTCTTGATAAAGCTAAAATTATAAGAGAAGATATTAAGCATATTACGGCAACTGGAGCTGGAATGGAAGCAATTTCTTTTGCTAACGATAATGTTACTACAATTACTGCTAATGGTCGAGGAACAAACTTTATATTTCCCTCCGCACGCACTGTGATTGATATTGGAGCAGAAGAAGGAATAGTCATAAAATTGGATGAGCAAGGAAAAGTTAAAGATTTTGGAATAAATGAAAAATGTGCTGCAGGAGCAGGTGCGTTCATAGAGGCTATGTCGCGAGCTTTAGAGGTAGATATTAATACAATGGGAGAACTCTCATTAAAATCAACTAAACAAATTCCAATGAATGCACAATGCACAATATTTGCAGAATCTGAAGTTGTTTCCTTGATACATCAAAAAACTTCTAAAGAAGATATCATACGGGCTGTACACGACGCAATTGCAGATCGAAATACAAGTATGCTTCGTCAAATAGGTATTGAAAAAGAAGTTGCATTGATAGGTGGAGTTGCAAGAAACATTGGTTTTGTCGATTCTATGAATAGAAATTTAGGATTTGATCTTTTAGTTCCAAAAGAACCTATTTCTCCAGAATATGTTACTGCCCTCGGAGCTGCACTTATAGCTCGTGATAAATTAGGAGGTTGATAAAATGTCAAATGCAAAATCAAAAGAAGAATATTGGAAATGGACCGAATCGCGTTATACAAATCCCGATTTGAAATGGGAAGATGGTGAGATAATTTCAGCAGGTGTAGATGTTGGTTCCGTCAGCACGCAGGTTGTAATTATGGTAGATGGTGAAATTTATTGTTATTCTAGCATGCGAACTGGTAGTAATAGTCCAGATAGTGCCAATAATGCAATGGATTGGGCATTAGAGGGTACAGGTTTGTCTTTAGACAAAATTGAATTTGTAGTTGGAACAGGGTATGGTAGAGTTAATGTCCCATTCGCAGGTAGAGCTATTACAGAAATTGCATGCCATGCAAGGGGTGCAAACTTTATCTATGGTCCCGAGATAAGGACTGTATTGGATATGGGTGGTCAAGATTGTAAAGCAATTCGCTGTGATCAGCGTGGAAAAGTTACCGCGTTTCTTATGAACGATAAATGCGCAGCAGGCACAGGAAGAGGTATGGAAGTATTCGCAGATTTACTTCAGGTACATATAAACGATGTAGGAAAAATGTCCTTACAAGTTGATGAAGAACCAGAACCAGTTAGTAGTACTTGTGTAGTTTTTGCAAAATCAGAGGCAGTTGGATTACTTAGAAAAGGATGGCCAAAAGAAAAAGTTTTAGCAGCTTATTGCGCAGCTATGGCACATCGCGTAGTGACTCTATTATTGAGACTAGGAATAGAAGAAAAATTTGCTATAACAGGTGGAATCGCTAAAAATATTGGTGTTGTTAAGAGAATAGAAGAAGAATTGAAAATTAAAGCTCCTGAGCCAAACATCGATCCACAACTTGCCGGAGCTATTGGTGCTGCCTTATTTGCCAAAGCTCTTGTTGAAAAACAACATAAAAAAGCTTAAATTATCATCTGTATAATGAGAAATAGGAGAAAATAAATGACAAAAGCAAATTATGGTTATAGGGACGGTTCGGGAGAGTACTATATCACAATTGATACTGATTTATGCAACTCATGCGGTAAATGTGTTGAAATATGCCCTGCTGGTGTCTTAGAAATGGCAGAAGATGAGTTAGATCCTTTAGGTGAGGAGATCATAGCAACTGTTTCCCTAGAGCACCGCAAAAAAATAAAATACTCATGTGCTCCTTGTAAACCAAGTGGGGAGTCAAAAGAATTATCGTGTGTACTAGTTTGTGAACCTGGAGCAATTTATCATTCTTGGTAGGATAAAAAACTTTACAGTAAGTATTATATCAAGCCATAATTTTTTTTAAGAGTGTTTCTAGATTTAATTATTTTTAGAGAGTGTAAAAAATGGAAACTGTATCTATAACAATAAACGGGACTAAGGTTAGCGCTAAGAAAGGAGATACCATTTTAGAAGCATCGTTAAATGCTGGAATTTATATTCCTAGTCTTTGTGCCCACCCTGATTTACCACCATTGGTAGGATTAAACCCAGATGAATACGTCTTCCAAGGTAATATTAAAATCATAAATGATTCTTCTGATTTAACATCTCAAGAACATCAAGGGTGTCAGTTATGTATCGTTCAAATAGAGGGTATTGAAGGATTTCCTCCATCTTGTAATACCACAATAAAAGAAGGTATGGTAATTTGGACGGATAAATCAGAGATTCAAAATATTCGCAGGGATAAGTTATTACATGTCCTTACAAATCATCCTCACGCTTGTTTAATATGTGCCCAACGTGAAGGATGCAGTCGCGAGCCATGTTCACCGAATGTTCCAGTAGAAGAACGTTGCTGTCCAATTTTAGGACGATGTGAGTTACAAAAAGTAGCAGAATATATAGGAATTCGAGAAAATACTCCACGTTATAAACCTCAAGGATATCCTGTTATAGAAGATGAACCACTTTTTATTCGAAATTTTGAATTATGTATTGGATGTACTCGATGTGTTAGAGTTTGTCGCGATATCCGGGGTGTGAAAGCACTTGGATTTGTTTATTCCAATGGAGAAACTAAGGTTGGGAGTATTGCTCCTTCTCTCAAGGAATCCGGATGTAAATTTTGTGGAGCATGTATCGAGGTTTGCCCCACTGGAGCTCTTAAAGATAAAGATATTCTGTGGGCTGAACGCGAACAACTATTGGTTCCATGTAGAGAAACATGTCCATTAAAAATTGATGTACCACATTATATTCGATTAATTTCAGAGAAAAGATATGCTGAAGCCGCAGCAGTTATCCGCGAAAAAACACCATTTCCTTCAGTTCTTGGGAGAGTTTGTTTTCATGATTGTGAAATTGAATGCCGACGAAATCAAATTAATGAGCCTATTGCTATTTGTGCATTAAAACGTTTTGCTATGGATTATGATAGTGATTTATGGAAATCGAAAATGAAAATACACCCATCAACTGGGAAAAAAGTGGCAGTGATAGGTTCTGGTCCTTCAGGTCTCACAACAGCATATTATCTGAAAAGACTAGGGCATTCTGTTAGCGTTTTTGAAGCTTATTCTCATATAGGGGGAATGCTGAGAGTAGGAATTCCCGAATATCGTTTACCACAAGCAGTCCTTCAAAAAGATCTTGATCATATTTTAAGTATTGGAATCGATATTCAAACAGATGAAGTTATAGGAGAACATTTATCACTAAATGATTTAAAAGAACAGGGCTTTGATGCAATTTATTTAGCTATTGGTGCTCATAATGTTAAAAAACTTAAGATTGAAGGTTTAGATTTACCTAATATTCAATGGGGTTTGGAGTTTTTGAAAAAAGTTAATCTAGGCGAAGAAGTTAAGGTCAATGATAAAGTTATAGTTATTGGTGGGGGTAATGTAGCTATAGATGTTGCATTAACAGCTCGACGATTAGGTGCAAAAGAAGTCCAGTTAACTTGTCTAGAATGTAGAGAAGAGATGCCTGCTCATGAATGGGAAATCCAAAAGGCTCTAGATGAGGGTATAATACTTAATTGCTCGTGGGGACCTAAAAAAGTAATTGGTACGAATGGTGAAGTGTCTGAGTTAGAACTTATCCATTGTGATTCAGTGTTTGATGAAAATAACAGCTTTAATCCCATTTTTGATGAAAATAATACGAAAAATATGGAAACCGATATGGTAATAATAGCCATAGGCCAAATTCCTGAATTAACTCTCTTGGGAAGTGAGGTTGAAATTCAGGTCTCCCCTGAAGGTTTAATTCAAGTAAAAGAGGGAACCTTTGAAACAAATATTCCGGGACTTTTTGCTGGCGGAGAAGTAATAAGTAGCCCTAGTTCTATTGTGGATGCAATTGGTATTGGTCGTAAAGCCGCTTCTTCAATAGATAAATATTTAGGAGGTATTGGTGAAATTAAAGATATATTAATTGAACCAGATATTCCTAATCCTTGGTTAGGGCGCGATGATAATTTTTACGATGAACCCCGAGTTCAGATGCCACTTCTTTCATCTAAAGAACGTTCTAGTAGTTTCAAGGAAATCGAATTGGGTTATGATGAAACTTCAGCTTTAAAGGAAGCAAATCGATGTTTAAGATGTGATTTACGTCTTGAAATCTCTCCTATAGTGCTTCCCCCTCAAAAATGGTTAGAATTAACCATAGAAAATATTCAATTAGTACCTCAGAGTGAAGGAGCTATTCAAATCTTAAACGAAAATCAAGAGATAATTTTGATACAAGGAACTCCAAATTTACATTTAGCACTTGAAGAACAACTATCAATTAATTCTAAAGCATGCTACTTTAATTATGATGAAGACCCGATGTATACAAAGAGAGAAAGTGAACTACTTCAACAGTTTATGCAAGAATTTGGAAGATTCCCTGAGGGGAATGAGGATCTTGATGATGATCTTTTCTAAACTCCTATTAATTTAATCAATTATGTAAAAAAGATATTTTTAGTGGTTTTCTCTTAACTTCTCCTCTAAAATAGTAGTTAACAATGGTAAATCTTCATATTCATTATTAACTTAACTGTCTCACTCACTTCTTCCTGAATTTCATAAAATCTGCTTTACGCTTTTCAACAAATGCATTCTTCCCTTCTACCGCTTCTTCAGTGCCATAATAAAGAGATAATCCCCCAACACCTAATTGCGTAATACCGTGAGTTCCATCTGATTCTGCTAAAAAGGCAAATTTCAACATTTTTAAAGCTGTTGGACTTTTTTCCAATATTTCTTGACACCAAGTTTCTATTTCATCATCTAATTTTTCATAAGGAACGACAGCATTTACCAATCCCATTTCTAACGCTTGTTGAGCATTATATCTACGACAGAGAAACCATATTTCCTTCGCTCTTTTTATCCCAACAGCCCGCATCAAGTCGCCAGTTCCATAACCAGGATCAAAGGATCCAACTCGTGGACCCGCTTGACCAAGTTGGGCGTGTTCTGCTGCAATACTTAGATCACATGCAACATGCCAGACATGCCCTCCCCCTATTGCATATCCATTTATGCGGGCGATAACAGGTTTGGGTAAAGTGCGAATCAATCGAGTTACATGTTGCCATCCGACTTCTAATGGTAACATATATCCTCCTGTATAACCGCCCTTCTTACGAGTAGTTTGATCACCACCAGTACAAAAAGCCTTTTCTCCTGCTCCCGTAAACACTACAACACCTATTTCATCGTCCATGCATCGATTAAAAGCGTCGATTAGTTCATGAACGGTTTGTTGAGTGCAAGCATTATACCGTTGAGGTCGATTGATGGTTATTCGAGCAATACCCTCTTTTTTTTCAAAAATTATATCTTCATATTCCATTATAACTCATTTCTACCTAATTTGATTTTCAATTAAATAATTAATCAATAAGAATGTTCTTGAAATATTCAACAATTCCTAATTAACATCGGTTTTATGACGATCGTATAACTCCTAAAGGATTAAAAGCACTTAAAATGCTTTTCGAAATAAGTAAATTTTAATCCATCTTAATTCTTGCTTCTAGTTTAAATTCATCAATTTAAGATGAAACCTTTATAATAGATAAGGAAGAAATTAGATTAACTAAAGTTGGATATTGTTTATGAACGAAGAATCAAAGAAGCCAAGGTTATTTTTCCTCGATAATTTAAAAGTATTGTTTACAATTCTCGTAATATTTCAGCATGTAAGGGTTACTTACGGTGGAATGGGAGGTTGGTATTATATTGAGGCTGCTCCTACTGATCTTGCGAGTATCGTTTTCTTTACTGCCTTATCCTCAATTGGAGGTCTTTTTCAAGCTTCACTCATGGGATTATTCTTTCTAATGGGTGGTTATTTTACACCTAAAAGTTACGATCGAAAAGGCACTAGTTCTTTTTGGAAGGAACGACTTCTTCGTTTAGGAATTCCACTCTTGATATATATTTTTATAATTAATCCTATCTTGGTTTATATCCCCTATGTATTAGGCGTTCAAAATTATGGTACCTTCCGTACACCTCAGGGTTCTTTTCTAGATTATTATGCAAGTCATTTTCAATCACTAGAAGCATTTACAAGATTTGTTTTTTCAACTGGTCCAATGTGGTTTCTGTGGGTTTTATTGATCTTTACTTTGGTCTATACTTTGTGGCGTCAGATCACAAAAATTGGCTCTGTATACCGGCGTATTCCGGCTGAATTTAAAATTCCAAACTATTTCTATTTACTTCTTCTAGCTATTTGTTTAGGAGTAATTACTTTCTTAGTTCGCCTTATATCTCCTATAGATAGGTTTCCATATGGAATACCTCTCGGTTTTTTCTTTCTATATCTTATGATGTTTAGCGTAGGGATCATCACACTCCGTTATAATTGGATAGAAATGATGAGAAGATATCATGTAAAAGTTTGGGGTATCACAATTTTAGCTGCTTTTATAATACTTAATCTCTACGTTGCTCTTTTCCTTGGATTTGATTCAGATCTTAGTGTTTTCTTAGGAGGACCCAATTTATCCGCATTCATATTTGCAGTAGTGGAAAGTATCATATGTATGGGCATGATCTTTGTATTAATGAAAATATTTCATGCAAAATTTAACAAGCAAGGAAAGTTTCTGCAAAACTTATCATCTAGCGCATTTTATATGTATCTCATTCATCCAATTATTCTTGTTTTTGTGTCCCTTGGTTTTGCCTTCTTACCACTTCTTCCTGTTATAAAATTGGTCATTGTATTTCCTTTAGCAGTCATTCTTTGCTATCTTTTGAGTCATTATGTTCTTGAAAAAATACAGCTGAAAAAACATAGAAGTGTTACTTAAAATAGCTGAATTAATAATTAGGGCTATTACTGCTTGAAAATTTGACTAACTAATAAGAAGATCGCTCCAAGCAACGCAATCACTATACCCATAATACAGAGAGTTCCACCTCCATAACGGGATAAATTGAACCACATTATTAATGCAAGGAAAGAAGAAATAACTATGGTACATATACCACCAACTAATCCCGATAATATCCCGATAAGACCCGTAATAATGAGGAGTACCCCAAAAAAATAGAGAGGAATGATACTCATTTGCTCTGAGATGGGTATAGTAGGGAGTATGAATTGTCCCGAGAGAATGGTAATGATTCCCCCAGTAACGCTACAAATGACACCGATAAGAGTAAATATTCTTGCTTTCCGATGATTACGACTAGATTTTGGTTCAGTTTGAGAGATTTACATCACCTATCAACCTATTTACTTTTTTAACTAAATCTTTTATTAATTACATTTCTTCCATATTCTATAAAAAACTATTCAAAAAACTATTCTCGAATTTTACATTCAATGGAACTTTCATCTAAAAGTAGCATTGAATGAATTTAGTAATATAAAACAATTCCTAAACATTATCTGTTTTATAACGATATTTATGGGATATCAAGTAGTTTATAGAAAGTGTGCCACTTTAAGCCTTCACTATAACTCTCCGCATAACCATGTTTTCGACAGAGAGATATAGCAGATGCATTATCAGTATAGTAAACTATTTTACCGTAGCCTTTTGTTTTAACAAAATTCTCGAAAAAATCAAAAAATTGCCTTCCGTAACCTATCCCTCTATGGGCTTTTTTTAACCAAAGCTCGTGAAGTTCGATAATTTCACAGGTTTCGTTAGTTAGGCTCTCCAAAATTTCTCTGTCCTCATCGTCTCGGGGAAATCCTTTTCGATGCTCACGTGTACTAGATTCATGCCAAATTGCCCATCCAAATACCTGATCTCCCTCAATCATGGCAATTAGATGGGATGGATCGCTTTTGACAATTTCCTCTTCTGTTTCATCAAAATATTCGAATTCAGATATGAATTCTTCTCTAAACTCATTCATTGAATAACCATTCTTTTTTAAGTCGTAACCTACTACAAATTCCATATTAACCACTATTAACACTTAGATTTCAAGATTTACTATCAAATAATTAACAATAGAGAATATAATTATTTTAAGTTCGTGAAACAGAAGTTTCACGAAATTTACGCTATTTTCAAATTAATTTCTATTTTAGTTAATCCAAATTTTGGTTGAGTTCCTTTATGAAATCCTCAACTTTCGACATTTTTATCCTAAATAAGCCTCTGAAAATCCGCTTATTCACTACAGAACCTCCTTTTTGTTCAATTTCGGCTTGCATTATGTCAAGTGTTTTTCCTGGTATCATTCTACATGTGTTAAAGACAATGAAATTTTTCCCACCAAGATTCTGGGCGTGTTTTAAATATCCATTAAATACAGTTGCAGGACGGCCTCCATGCGTAGGAAATCCAAAAAATATCAAATCATAGGGACCAAGATCTTTAATAATTTCATTATATCTAAAGTTTAGGAGGTTCCCCTTCATTATTTCATCTTGTTCCCTTATTAGATCTCTCGATTTTTTAGTATATTTAATACTTTCGATGCTTACATCTGAAATATTAAATCCTTCTACAATTTTTTCGGCGACCTTCTTAGTTCGTCCTCCCAACGAGAAGTATACTAACAATACCTTCATTATAATCCTTTATAACTCTTTTAAAATTAATTTTCTCTAATTTTTTCAAGTTTTTAAGTCTTGAGTTATCATATAAAGATTAAGAATCTTGACATTTAGCATTACTGATCTAATTAAATATAATAAAAGTTATTTTTATATATGCCAAAAAAAATTACTAAATCATCTCTTTTAGCACTTGTTATTATGGTTACTGCATTTCTTGGATTGGGTTTATTCCTTCCAGCAGGTACATTACTCTGGCTTGAAGCATGGATTTATCTTTGCTTATTTTTCATCTTTTTCGTAGTAGTTGTTTTATATTTCAGCAAACACGATCCTGAAATGCTTCAGAAAAGAGCTAAACCCAAATTTAGGGAAAAGTGGGATAAAATTGTTATGTTATTAATGGGATTTGGATTTTTTCCGATATTTATTATTCCTGGATTTGAATGGAAATATAGGTGGTCTGTTGTTCCCCTCTGGGTTGAAATTATTGGTTTTATATTAATGTCCCTCGGTTTAATAATTATCTTTCTAGTTATGAAAGAAAATACTTTTTTATCAAAAGCCGTAGAAGTTCAAAAAGATCGAGGACATAAAGTAATTACAACGGGACCATACAGAATTGTTCGTCATCCTATGTATTTAGGTTTTATCCTCTTTATCGTTTTCTATTGTTTAGCGCTTGGTTCTCTATATTCATTTATCCCAACTGCACTTGGTGTTGCTGGGTTAGTGATTCGGACAAGATTAGAGGATAGAATGCTCCATAGAGAACTTGAAGGATACATGGAATATGCTCAAAAAACCAAGAAAAAACTGATTCCATTGATTTGGTAGGGAAGAATCATCCTTATATACGATGAGGAGATGAGAATTTCAATTTCATAAGAAATGTTATTGAATCATCATATTTTGCTTTATTTCTCGAACCATGGATTGTCCATCTTTATTAATTTCGGAGATTATTTCTCTTAAAAGTTCGGTAACCTCAATTCCTTTTAACTCACTAGAAATATAGAGTAAAGAAAGGACCTCCTTTGCGAGAGTTGTAAGATTTTTCATATCATCGATTGGAATTCTAATTCCTAATGCTTTTAGATCCATATGTGTTTCCTTTTCCTGCTGTCTAATAGTTATTAGAAAGTCGTTTTTCCTTCCTTTCCATAACTCCGAAACAGTCCTAATAGATAAGATATATCGTTTTGTAGGGCTTTTTATCCCATAAATCTCTTTTGTAAATGTTAAAGGTTTGGAATTTTTTAATGCCTCTAAACCGAAACTCCTGTTAATCTTATTGGATTTATCTAATTTTTCTTTCATTTTTGAGATTTCAAGTGTTAATTGTTCAATTTTTAACGACATTTTTTCAAATTTTTCTAGAAATAATTCCCTATCAACCATATTCTCACTTTCACTCATTAGAGATAGCACCCATTAATACAAGTATGATTTGTTTTGATTTATTGGTTAATAAAACTAATTATTAAAGGATTAATCTCATTAGAATTAGTAATTTCTTATAGATTTAATCCTAAAAAGAAATAAATGAAAAAATAGTCAATTTCTATTAAATGATATCTTCTGAATGTTTCTAATTTTTGGGTTCAGAACTCGGTTTCTCTTCTTCGTAGGAATCTAATTCATCATTATCATATTCATCGGGGGGCTTTATTGTATGGAGGGGTTCTTTGACTTGTTCAACAAATTCTACTGGGCTCAATAAATCTTTAACTTCTTGATGCACTTTATCTTTAAATTTCCTCTCGTTGAGGTTGTATTTCCTTATCTGATAAAAACCTAAAGTTACTAAAATAATTAGAAAGAAGAAGAGAACCCCTATATTTTTGCTCAGATTAATAATATCTTCATCTAAAATATCTATATATTCAATATACGCGAAACCACTAAATAACGAAAATGGATAATTATGAATAAATTCGTAAGCTACCTTTGAAAACACCAACCATATTAAAACTGAGTCAACGCCAACACGTTTAATTCGAATCTTTTTGCTTAAAAGTTCAGCTTGAGAACCCATTAAGGTGCTAATTGAATAGATTAATATTAATAAATCGAGAAATAACATTATTATTTGGGTTGTAGTTGAAGTCTTCTCTCCACCTATACTTCTTATCGCTAAAAAAATCTTAATGAGTAAATAAAAAGTATAAATGACAACTGATAACGAAAACATTCCTAGCCAAGCGTTAAAGATTTTCTTAAACATGAAAATGATTCCGACAATTATAAAAATTAGTACGATAATCCCAATAAAAATTACTACATAATTTAGAGTATCATAAACAGCTTGTGTTAATGTTAAACCTACCAAATCTCCTATAGTTTGCGATCCTAATACATAGGCAATTAATAAGACCAGTGAAAGGACAGAACCACCAAAAAACTGAATGATTCTATAAAATGAGCTATGAACGCGCCTTTTAAGACTATCATCTAATCTTTTACTTGAAAGATAAGCACCATATAAGATGAACCATGATGTAAAGAAAATGTATGAAAATATTGAAAATAAAAAGATTCCCACCATAATTGGTATTAAGAAAAACATTAGCGGAAGTGTTAAAAAGAAAGTTAATAGTACTTTCCATAATGCAATTTCTTTAACATCTTTTTTTGCCACAAGCGAATATAAAAATGTAAAGATTAAAAATGTCAGAAAAGGGACATAGGTTATTACACCAATTAAATCTAATAGATTCAAACTAACTGCAAAAATTTGGATTGGGAATTCAAAAGGGAGTTGAATAATTGTAATATTTACAAGGAGCCAAATTACCAGAA
>JBHLLM010000026.1:7468-14697 GCA_048885575.1 Candidatus Hermodarchaeota archaeon | reverse complement strand
GGAATTAATAGATAAATTGAATAAGTTAACTCATGGAAGAGTTCAAACAAAACTTATGAAATCCTAACCAGAGAGTTCTTGACTAATTTTTATTATTGTTTATTTTTTTAAAGCTATGGTTGAGTAAATAATTAAGTTTTAAATTGAGAGTGATAAAAAATGGAACACGAACAAGACGAATCGAATGAAGAATCGGCAACTGAAAATAACGAGACTGAGGATGTTGATGAATTTGACGATGACGAAACTTCTCGCGATATTGTAGTCCCAGGCGAGGTATTAACTGAAGATACAAAGAATTTTTTTCCCGGAAGAGGGACAATTTTTAATAAAGATAGAACAAAGATAATATCTTTAAATATAGGCCTGAAACAGATTAAAAGAAATTATGTGAATGTTATTCCACTTAGGGGATTCTATACTCCTAGACCAGGAGATAAAGTCATCGCATTAGTGACAGATAAAAATCCAGTTAAATACCGATGCGATATTAACGCAAAAGAGGAAGGAACTTTAAAGCCGAAAAACACTGTAAAGAGAGGGAAAACTAGAGGATTTAGAGGTGGAGCTCCAGATGATCACGAAAATTCAACTGAGAAGTATGAGATTGGAGATATATTAATCGTAAAAGTACTTTCAGCAGATAGATTAAACTCACCAGAATTAACTACAGTAGGTAAATATTTAGGTAAAAGAAGAGATGGATTGGTGATCACAATCGATCCTCCAAAAATACCTAGAATTATAGGAAGAAGTGGTTCTATGATTAAAATGTTAAAAAATCTGACTAATTGTAATATTTTTGTAACTCAGAATGGTCGTATATGGTTAAAAGGCGAAGATATAATCCATGAAAGATTATTAATCGATGCGATAAAAAAGATCGAAAGAGAAGCCCATACGGTTGGGCTAACAGACCGAATGTCTGAATATATTGAAAATGAAAAAAAGAAAAGAGGTATAAATTAAATGCCACTAATTATTAATGATGAGTATCCAGAAAAACTATTTCGTGAAGACGGTAAGAGACTTGATGGTCGAGATAAAAATGAATTAAGACCAATAAAAATGGAAGTAGGAGTTTTAGAAAATGCCGATGGTTCGGCGTATTTAGAATGGGGAAATAATAAGATTTATGCTGCCGTTTTTGGTCCAAGAGAAGTTCATCCTCACCATTTAGCAAAACCTGATAGAGGTATTCTAAGGGTTTTTTATAGAATGGCGACTTTTTCTGTATTTGAGAGAAAAAGACCTGCTCCCGGACGCAGAGAAAAAGAGATATCTATGGTTATAACTGATTGCCTAGAACCAGTTTTATTTCTTGAACTTTATCCCGGAACTTCCTTTGAAGTATTTATTAATGTGATGGATGCCGATGGTGGAACGAGATGCGCTTGTACCACAGTAGCTGCTTTAGCGCTTGCAGATGCAGGCGTTCCGATGAGAAGCTTAGTATCCTCTGTAGCAGTGGGAAAAATTGATGGAGAATTGGTAGTTGATCTATCAGGAATAGAAGATAAAGCTGGTGAAGCTGATTTACCTTGTGCTATGACATGGTTTAACGAGGAATTGTCCTTACTTCAGTTCGATGGAAGAATGGATTTAGAACAGTTTAGCGAATGTTTAAATCTAGCTAAAGACGCTCTTATAAAAATTCATGAAATTCAACTCGAAACTCTAAAAAAGAAATATATTGAAATTCAAGAAGAATACAAAGGAGGAGAAAATGGGAAATGATGGATATAAAGCGAGTGATTTCGACTATAGAAAAGAACTATATTCTTTCGAATTTGAGAAAAGGAGAAAGAATTGATGGAAGAGACCTGTGGGAATATAGAGATTGGGCGGTGAAAAAAGATGTAATTGCCTCAGCAGAAGGATCTGCTGAAGTAACTCTAGGAGAGACAAAAGTGATTACCGGATTAAAATACGAAGTGGGTGCACCTTTTCCAGATCTTCCAAACGAAGGAGTTTGTACCTTTATGGCAGAATTACTACCTTTAGCATCTCCTCTATTTGAAAGAGGTCCTCCAGATGAACAATCAATAGAAGTAGCGCGTGTAGTGGATCGAGGAATTCGACATGCAGATTGCGTCCAAACTAAGAAATTATGTTTAAAGGAAAATGAAGCAGTGTATATTTTATTCGTAGATATATATGTGATTAATTATTCTGGAAATTTAATTGATGCAGGAGGCATAAGTGCTTTAACTACATTAATTTCGAGCCATATTCCAGAAGGAAAATGGGAAGGTGGAAATCTTGAATGGACAGGCAAATATTTAACTGGAGACACTATTGTAAATGAATTACCTATGGTGCTCACCTATGGAAAAATTGGCGATATAATCTTCTTAGACCCTAGTTTACCTGAGGAATTAGTAAGTGATGGTAAAATTTCCATTTCAGTAACCGAAGACAAATTAACTTCCATTCAAAAAAGTGGTTATGCTACATTTTCTATAGAAGAAATAGAAATGCTAGTCAAAAAGTCGATGGAAATAGGTAATAAGGTCAAGAAAGAATTAAACCTTTGGCAATACAAATTTGATTAATAAAATTTTTGTTTAATTATATTTTTTACAATTTTATTTTTTGAGATTTAGATTGAAGATTAGAATTTTAGATTTAATAAACTTTCTAATGGCGTATGTTTAATATAATCTAAAAGTAATTAGATTTGATATAATCAATTTTTCTTTTATGGAAAAATTTAAAGTATATACTAGTTTTTATTAAAACACAGAATATTAAAAGAAATAAGTGATCTTTATGGGTAAAACGAAAAAAACTGGGATTTCTGCTACCTTTGGAGCCCGTTACGGAGCCAATGTAAGGAAGAAATGGCGACTTATAATGGAAAATCAGAAAGGAGGGAGATTGAAATGTCCACGATGCGAAACGAGAGGATCTATTAGTAGAATCTCAACAGGTGTTTGGCATTGTAAGAAATGTAATGCAAAGTTTACTGGAGGCGCCTATGACACCCAAACTCCCCGTGGTGCGGAATCCTTTAGAATAGCGAAGCGTAAACAGCGAGAACTCGAAACTATCGAAGAATAATGAATAGTGATAATTTCTACAAAATTAAATCTACTCTTGAAATTCAATTTAAAAATTCTAATTTATGTGACATTGCTTACAACTCTTTTTTACCAGAATTCAAAAGTCAAAAGTCAAAAAGATCTAAGATCTCTTTAGTAAAGGAAGAGAGTTCTTTAATTTTTCATATTGAAAGTAATGATATCACTGCATTCAGAGCAAGTATCAATGAAATCATAAGTTTTGGTAGGATTATTGATGGAGTATTGAAAATTGTTAAGAAAACATAAAATTACACGAATTATAATGTGAATTATATTATTCGTAAATTTCATATTTTGAATTACATTTAGTATCATAAAACTTATTATGTGATTTTCGTTGACAATTAATTTAGACAAATTAGATGAGGAAACAAAAAAGAAATTTCAAAATTTAACTCAGTTAGGACAATCTTTAGAGTTTCTTACCCAACAGAAACTGCAAATTGATAGTACTATAAGAGAAACAGAATTAGCACTAGACGAACTGGAGAAGGCAAGTCCTGATGCAATTGTATATAAACAAATTGGTGGTATCTTGGTTAAAAGCGAAAGAAACAAACTTTTAGACGAGAAAAAATCTGATAAAGAAACTTTAAATATGCGATCTAACACTCTTGCTCAAAAAATTGAAAGAACTAAGAGCACTTTTGAGAATATGCAAAAATCTCTTCAAGCAGATCTTCAAAATCAATAATTTATTTGAAAGATTTATGTTTACATCTAAAAAAGATGATTGTTTAAGATACTTAAAAGGAAAAAATCTTTTAATAACATCTCATGATTTGGTTGATCTTGACGGATTTATCTCTGGTTTAAGTTTAAAATTCTTTTTTGAAAATTTTTTTGCAAATCAAAAAATAGATTTGATTTTTTCTAGGCTATCTAAACGTTTGAAAAACTTTTTAAAAAATTTTACCCAGAAATTTCCTGACTTTGGTTTCTCTTTTCAAACCAGTAAAGAATTCTTAAATGCTGATGTCATAATAATAGTTGACTCGAATAACTTAGATCAAATTAAGTTATTTGAAAATTTAGATTTACACATTCCATTTATATTTATAGATCATCATTTAAATTTACAAAAAAATTATCCAAATAATATTTCGGCTCTTAATTTGATTTTTGATAATTATTCTTCTACATCAGAGATAGTACTAGAATTATTTGAAGATTACAATGTAAAAATTCCAATACCCTATAAATATCTCCTAATATCAGCAATATTGGCAGATTCTGGATTTCTCAAGTATGGAAATACTAGGACTATAAATAACTTATATAAAATCTTACAAAATCAATTAGAAATTCAAGATGTATTACCTTTATTAGAAAGAGAAAAAGACATTTCAGAGAAAATTGCTCGAATTAAAGCGCTTCAGAGAGTTAAATTAATTCGAGTAAATGATTGGTTAATTGGAATATCGCATCTTAGTAGCTTTAGCGCTTCTGCGGCTTCACTCTTAACAAAGATTGGTTTTGACATAGGTATTGTTGTCTCAGAAGAAAAATCCGAATATAGAATCACAACCCGGGCAAAAAAGCATATTTGTCTAAAAACAGGCTTACACCTTGGGAAGATTATTAGTGAAATAAATAATGTGAATGGCGGTGGACATGATGGTGCCGCTACTTTGAGTGGTAGGGTTGATTTAGACAACATTCTCAACCAATTAATCGATAAAATAAAAGAAACTTTAATTAATTAACCTTCGTTATAAACTAAAAAGAATGATGGATATCTGTTTTCATGAGCTTGATTAAATTTAGTAATTTTTACTTTCGATATAAAGGAAACGACGAGTATGCGCTTAAAAACATTAATTTGGATATATGTTCAAATAAATTTATATTATTAGCTGGGGAGACGGGATCTGGGAAAACTTCTTTAATTAGATGCATGAATGGATTAATCCCCCAATTTTATGCTGGGTATTATAAAGGGTATGTTGAAATTTCGGGTAAAAACACAATTAAGACAACAATATCGGAATTGTCTAATGATGTAGGAATTGTATTCCAAAATCCTGAAAATCAGTTAATAGCTATGAATGTCGAGCATGAGATCGCCTTCGGTTTGGAAAACCTTGGAATTCCTAGGGAGGTTATAAAAGAAAAAATAAAGGAAGTTGTAGAAATAACTGAGATTGAAAGTATATTGGATAAAGCCCCTTTTGAAATAAGCGGTGGTGAACAACAGCGAGTCGCTATTGCTTCAATATTAGTATTAGAACCAAACATAATTATTTTGGACGAGCCCACAGCAAACTTAGATCCTTTATTTGCGAGAAAAATCATTTATTTATTAAAAAAGATTCAAGTTGAAAAAGAGATGACTATTATAATTAGCGAACACCGAATGGATTTAATTCTCCCAATAGTAGATGAAATAATTTTAATGAAAGAAGGTGAGGTTTTAGCCCATGGTCCTACGGAGGTTGTTATAAATACTAACACTTTTGAGAATTTAGATATTAATAAGCCAAAAATATATTCAGTCTTTAAAGAATTAAAAAATAGAAAATTATTCGAACAAGATATTCCAGTATCTATTCAAGACGCTATAAGGTCATTAAAAATGATTAAGTAATTCGAAATAGTCATGATGGATAAAAATACGCTACCTTTAATAATGGTACACGATGTTGATTATGTGTATTCAAATGGAACAGAAGCATTAAAGCAAGTTTCATTAAACATTAATCAAGGTGAATTTGTTGCAATTATGGGTCAAAATGGAGCGGGAAAAACGACTTTAATTCGTACATTTAATGGTTTGATCCGTCCTACAAGAGGAAGTATTTTTATAGAAGGAGAAAACATTGATTCAAAATCTATTGCTACAATATCTAAAAAAGTCGGAATTATCTTTCAAAATCCTATGCATCAACTATTTTCTAATACATTAGAAGATGAAATTAAATTTTCCTTGAAAAATCTAAATTTAAATAAAGAAGAAATTCAGAAAAAAGTTGATCAAATACTAGAAGAATTTAACCTTGAAAAATATCGCAAAAGATCACCATTAAACTTATCCGGTGGAGAATCAAAAAAATTAGCTGTAGCATCAATTATCTGTCGCAACCCGGATATTCTTGTTTTTGATGAACCCACATTAGGTCAAGATGCAAAAGAAATAGATTTCTTCCTTGGATTAATAAAAAACGAGTTAGAAAGAGGAAAAACTGTTATAATGGTAACGCATAATATAGAGTTTACAGTAGAACATGTTCCAAGGACAATTTTGATGGGAGGAGGTCATATTATTGCAGATGGTCCGACACAGAGTATATTTACTAATGAGTTTTTAGTATCAAAATCCTCATTAATTATGCCACAATTATACCTTTTCAAACAGGAACTTCAAAAAATAGGAATTAACATTCCAAAAGAAATTTTAGGAGAAAATGAATTAATTAATTTACTAGAAAATTATTTGGGAAAAAGTTTTATAAATTTGAAAGAGGAAAAGCAATAGATGTCTTTAGAATTTTTGAGTGCGTTCAAATTTTTAAAAAAAGAGACGTTTTTACATAGCTTAGATCCAAGAGCTAAACTATTACTAGCGATTATATATACTATTAATGCGCTATTATTTCAAGAAATCTTGCCCTTATTACTAATTTTAGTTAGCTTGCTTCCAATAATAATTATAGGAAAATTGTTTAAAAAATGGTTGAAGAGCGTTAAAGGTATGACTTTTTTATATATTTTCATTATTATTTTAGATACCCTATTTATTAGTGAATATGGATTTTCATTTGCAATTGCGATGATCTTAAGGATTTCTATAATGATATCTGCATTTTCTTTGTTTTTTTTAACAGTAGATCCAAATGATTTGGCTCTTTCATTAATTACTATGAAAATTCCATATGAGTATGCGTTTTCCTTCTCGTTAGCTTTTAGGTTTGTTCCAACTGTTGCTTTTGAAACACAAAATATTATCGATGCTCAACAAAGTCGAGGTTATGAAATGCAAAAGAAAGGATTTATAAATCAAATAAAAAACCTATTTCCTCTCCTAATACCCCTTATTATAAGTTCTATCAAAAGAGCTTTCAATGTCGCAGAAGCCTTAGAATCACGATCTTTCGGAAATAAAAAAGATCGGACTTATTATTATATGATCAGATATTCTTTAAA
>JBHLLM010000026.1:0-7368 GCA_048885575.1 Candidatus Hermodarchaeota archaeon | reverse complement strand
TTAGCTGCTAAAAGACAAATAAAGCTAAGCCTCAACTTTTTTGGAATAAATAATTATAATTTTCAAAATAAGAGATTAAGTTATTGCATAATTTCTCCAGAAGACAATATGAAACAGTTAAATATTGAGATAAATGAATATTTAAATTCGAAAGACATTACTTTAAATTTAGGACAATTATCTTCTGAGAAGTTCAATCGTGTTAAGAAATACTTCGAATTTTCTGACAACCAGATTTTAACTGTCTTGCGATCATACGGAAATAAAGCCGACACATTAGATATAAATTCTTTAAAATTAGAAAGTTTATATGAAGCTCTAAACGATTTGATATGCGAAAAAATGGTCTTATTAAGTTTAGAAAAAAGAAGATCCTTTTAGAGCTGATTATACTTATTATAGGCTATAATGGTATCATTGGGGGTCAGAAACGATATTCCACTAATATTTCCCAGAAGTTCAACCCTTAGAATTTTATCTGGATTATCTAAATCGACTTTATTATTAAAAACTTTTGCTATCACTTCAATAAAGGTATTTCTTTCTATAACCTTATTTTTTCTGCGATTTAATTCGATCTTAAAAGAATCATCTTTGTTTAAATAAAGATGGTAATACTTTTCTACAAAGCTTTTTATTATATTTAATCTTGTTTCACAAACATAATCAATAGGCACAATTTTAAGTATGAATTGAAAGAAATCTGGATCTTTTTCGAGGAGTATTTTGATCTTTCGTATAACTTCTCTATTATCAATATGGGTGGCAGCAGTTATTAATCCGGGATATTGAATCCTTGAGATTATGGGATATTTATCACCACATGTTAACAATGTAAACCATATTTCTGCTATTGCATTTACTTCGTTAAATCTCGAAGTCGAAACTAATAAATTAAAGTTATTCAATATTTCCTCCAAAAAGTTATTCTTTATTTGAATCAATAAAATCTTCAAGTTCCTCTTCTTTTACGATTCCAATACGCAATAGCTTGAAGTTTTCCGTAGTGCAATCAAGAATTGTGGTGGAAACTTTCGTCTTAGTTTTCCCCCCATCAAGTATTAAATCTATTGGCGTTAAAAATTTTTTCGCTACTTCGTCCCCACTTATAGATGGAGGTTCTCCAGAATAATTAGCTGAAGTTCCAATAATTCCGCCGAAATGTCCCATTGATTTTAATTTTTTTAAAATAGCTAAGACAACCTCGTTTTCTGGAACACGGATACCAATCGTATTTTTGAAAGCGGTAACTTCCGGAGGAATTATGTTGGGTTCTTTTTTTTTTAAAATTAAAGTCAATTGACCAGGCCAGAAGCGTTCAGCTAACTTAATAGTCGTTTCGTTAAAATCTGCAACTCTTTCTGCCTCTTCGGTATCTGCAACTAATAGTAATAATCCCTTGGATCGATCTCTATATTTGATATCATAAATTTTATTTATTACCTCAAGATTGAGAGGGTCTCCCCCTAAACCGTAAACGGAATTGGTTGGAAAAGCAATAATTTTACCATTGAGAATGTTATCTACTGCCGTTTCAAAAACAAATTCTAAATCTTGAATGTTTATTCCTTTAAGTTTTATTAAAAAACCCATGTAGATCCGTTTGAAGTATAAATTTAATATTTAATAAAAATGGTTTCATTGATGATTTTCCTGACAGGATAATTCATCAGCAATTTTAGACCATTGAAGATCGAGGCTCTCTTGAAGTTCAATTAATGCTTTTTCAGACAATTTTGAAAATCGTTTCTGTCTTGAAAGATACTCAATGAGCGGGGCTCTTTTTGATGGGTCTAATAGAGGTTTGCTTTTTTTTGACAAGCTTAAAACACCATTTTCGATTTCATATAAAATCCATGAACCCGTTTTAACTGCTAATCGAGGAATTTCGATAGAATCTTCGGATGCAATACCCCATCCAGGAGGACATGAGGCGAGAATATGAATATATTTACAACCGTCAATTGATTTTGCTTTTTTAAATTTCTCATAGATATCGAGAGGTTCGCTTACAGAACAAGTTGCAACATATGGAATATCGTGCGCCGCCATTATTCTAGGTAGATCTTTCTTATACCGTTCTTTTCCTAATGTAGTTGTAGTTGTTATTGCTCCATGTGGTGTACTAGACGATCGTTGAATTCCAGTATTCATGTATGCTTCGTTATCGTAGCAACAATATATGATATTGGAATTTCTTTCAGCCGCACCACTTAAACCTTGAATTCCAATATCAGTTGTTCCTCCATCCCCCGCGAAAACTAATGTTGTCATCTTTTCCCATACTTTTCCTGGAAATCTATGGGATTTTGCTTTAAAAGCTGCAGAAACTCCCGTTGCAGCAGCAGCTCCGGCTGCGAAAGCCATATTCATAAAGGGAAAAGTTGGTGCTGTTTTTGGCCATAATCCGACGACAACATTTAAACAGCTAGCAGGTGTGACTAATGATGTATTTGGACCAAGAGCCTTCATAGCCCATCTTAAAGCGATTTCAAGACCACACCCCGCACATGTAGAATTCCCCGCCAAAAAATATTCTTCTTGTCCAATTTCTAATGCTTCTTTTATGGATACCATTTTTATTCAACCTCCAATAATCCATCCCAGAGAGTTCCTTCGATCATATCTTTTGGAAACTCTCCAGTTTCATTTAATTTAATCAATATTTTTAATTGATTCTTCTGTTGTTCTAATCCAACTTCTCTACCACCTAAACCCATTACAATTGGCAAAATTTTTGTAGTCACTCCAGATCCATATAATGCTGCTTTCACTTCACTGCTTACGGGGCCTCCAGTCGGAGATCCAAAAGCTGTAGCTCTATCTGCTACACCAAGGACTTTAACTTTTTTAGCAATCTGTATTATATCTTCAACTGGAAATGGTCGGAAATATCTTAATTTCACACATCCCACTTTATATCCTTCATTCCTTAGGGCATCAACTGCATCTTCCATCTGCATTGCAAGTTCACCATAATTAAGTATCGCGACTTGCGCATCTTTCATTTTATATTCTTCAATTAATCCATTCCCATATGATCTACCAAATTTCTTTTCAAATTCTGTTGAAGCATCCTTAATTTTTTGCTTTGCAAGAGTATGAGTATGGTGGATTTTTAATCTAAATTCATTGTAGAAACCTGATGGCATGATTAAATTCCCGTGCATCATTGGTCTTTCAGGATCGAGAAAAATATGGGGCCATCCTCTCTCATCTGGAAGTGGTGGTAAAAAATTATCGACTTCGTCTTGATCCTCGATGGTCACAGGTTTAGATGTGTGAGATAGAGTAAATCCACCATAAGCTACGAATTTAGGCAATAATATTTCATGATCTTCGCAAATTTTATATGACATTAAAATATCGTCATAAATTTCTTGGTGACTTGAAACAAATGATATCATCCAACCAGTATCTCTACAACTTATTACATCGGTGAAGTCTGCCCAAATGTTCCACGGAGGAGCAGGACCACGCGAAGCTATTGTAGTTACTATAGGTAAACGTGCACCTGCTGCCCAATGAACCATCTCATACATATAAAATAATCCTTGTCCCGAAGTAGCTGTAAAAGTACGAGTCCCTGCAGTGCTTGCACCAATGATAGAAGCCATTACAGAGTGTTCTGATTCAACTTTAATATATTGAGTTCCAGGCATCTCACCATTATCTGCAAATTCTGATAGTTTTTCTACTACAGTTGTCTGTGGGGTAATAGGATAAGCACTTATAACCTGGACCCGTGCAGATTTTGCAGCGTAAGCTGCAGCTACATTTCCCTTTATAATTTTAGTTTCTCTTTCTTGTATAAAATCTTCTTGTGTTTCAACCATATTTAACTTCACTCTCTCTAACCATTTCTATACATTTTGTGGGACATTCTTTAGCACATATACCACAACCTTTACAATACATATAATCCACCTCAAATTCTCCCTTATCGTTTCTGATTATTGTACCTTCGGGACAATACATCCAGCAGATACCACATTTAGTACAAATCTCTCGGTCAACAATAGGTTTAAATGTTCTCCAATCTCCTGTTGTTCCAATACTTCCTTTAATAGGAAGGGATATTGGAATTGGAGGCAATTCTTTCCAATTTTTATATTCTTGAACTTCAGGTCGCTTATCTTTGTCTTCACATATATTCTTCCATTTCACCTTATTCATTCAAATTCAACCTCTTTAACGTTATTGTAAGCTTCGATAGCAACTTCTAAATTTTTCTTACCCCTAGCTTCTCCGTATTCGTTAAAAATCACTTTTTGCAAAGTATCTAAGTTATAAAAGCCAGTTAATTTTCCAAATGCTCCTAACATTGGAATATTCAAAATAGGTCCACTCGAATGCATAAATCCTAATTTAATACAGATTCCAGTAGCATCAACAATAAATATTTTTATGTTTTCAGGAAATTCGCAAGTATCAATAGGATTTTTTGTATTAATTAATAATGTGACTCCACTTTTTATCGATGCTAGTATTCTTGGAATATCCAATAGGGAGGGGTCAAAAATTAACATATAATCGGGATTTGTTACACTATCGTATGTTTTTATCGTTTTGTTCTTCGATAACTTCGTAAATGCTTGGATAGGCGCCCCTCTCCTTTCTGCTCCAATAATAGGTATTGCAATAGCGTCTTTAAAACTTTCTTCATAAGCCAATTGAGCAAGAAGTTGACTCGCAGTAATAGCAGTTTGACCTCCTCGACCATGAAATGTAATTTCTATTATTCCATTTTCCGTCAATTTTTTCCATCCTTTTACTTATTCGATCTTATAATTTCGATAATAATAAAAGCCGTAAAACTATAATATAGTATTTTTTTTTAGAAAACTTATAAAATTATCGTAAATAGAACTACTAAGGTAAAGTAACTAGCAATAAATTAAAAATTTCTGGAAAACATTTATAAGTGAGCAACTGAAATTGTTGAAAACTCATCATAACGGATAACATTCCCAGCTATAATGTAGATAGTGATTAATGGTGTCAGAAAAAGCAAAAAACGACGAACTAGATTTTTCATTCAGATGCCCTTCTTGTAAAAAGGGTAAGATAAAAATTCATAAAACAACTTATGATGTGCCTGATGGAGACAAAATGCTACTCATCAAGTTTGAATGTAATATTTGCAAATTTTCTAATAATGATATAATTCCATTAACCACTAAAAATACTCCCGGAATAATGACTTTGAGAGTATCAAATGAAAAAGATTTAAAATCAAAAATCTATCGTTCCCCCATTGGAAGATTAGAAATTCCAGAGTTGGAACTATTTGTAGAACCAGGTCCTAATGCAGATTTCTATTATACGAATGTTGAGGGAATTTTATATCGGTTTGAGAACGCTGTATCTATATATCGCAAAAATCTTGATAAGAACGATAGTCAAATAGAAGAAATTGATAAGGTATTAAAGGATCTACAAAAGGCGTTAAATGGAGAATATAAATTCACCTTAATTATAACGGATACTGGAGGAGGAAGTTATATAATTCCCGAGGATGAATCAAAGTATTCGTTCCAGAAATTTGAAAATGAAGAATTGAATTAAAAATATTAAGCGAATAAATCATAATATATTATTAAAATTGATTTAAAAAAGGTGTGAAATAAATTGACAATTAAAAAAATTGGAATCCTAACGGGAGGTGGAGATTGTCCAGGCTTAAATTCAGTAATTTATGGAATTATGTTAAAAGCTTATGATGCTGGTATAGAATGCGTTGGAATTCTCAAAGGTTGGAAGGGTCTCATAGAAAATTTAACAATTCCACTCAATATTGCAGAACACGATGACTTACATACTTTGGGGGGAACCATTTTATATACAAGCAGAACCAATCCATTCAAAGGAGCTGAATCTAAAGAAAAAGTTGCTCAGAATTTAGTGTCTAAACTAAATAAGTTAAATATTGACGCATTGATAGCGATCGGAGGTGACGATACTTTAAGTGTTGCCGATGCTATGTGTAAATACGCAAAAGCCAAAGTTATCGGATGTCCAAAAACTATTGATAACGATCTTGCAGGAACACATTATACGTTTGGATTTTGGAGCGCTGTACAGCTCGCTTCAAACGCAATTGATAATTTGACTACTACAGCAAGATCCCATCAAAGAGTGTTTGTTGTAGAAGTTATGGGTCGAGATGCAGGTTTTCTTACTATGTATAGTGGGCTTTCTGCTGGTGCTGATATAATACTAATCCCTGAAACGCCATTCGATTTCGAAAAGGACATTGTTAATGTGCTTAGAAACAGGGTAAATGCGGGATATACATACCATATTATTGCAACATCTGAAGGGGCTTATCCTAATATTGAATCATTAGAAAGAGATTTTAAAACTATTTCGAAAGAGACTATTGCCAAATTACCAAAAGACACATTTGGTAATCCATTACTTGCAAAATTAAATATATCAAAAATATTAGTTGATGAGTTAAACCTTCGAGAAGATCTAAAAAGGGTATTCAAAAATAAGGGAATTGATTTTGAGTGTAGAAGCGTAGTTCTTGGCCACACAATGCGAGCAGGAACGCCTAATTCTTTCGATCGCATTTTAGGTTTGCGATTTGGACTTGCTGCCATGAAACTTGTATTAGAAGGCAAGTTTGGAAACATGGTATCACTTCAAGGGAATAAAATCACGACGATGTCTCTCTCTGAGGGCGTTAAGAAGAAATATATCACAACAGATAATGATAAAATGGAATTAAGAGATTTACTAGTTAAAATAAGATATTTATCTAAGCAGAAATAGAGGAAAAAATGAAAATTTTCTTATTAATTGAGAGTTCTATCCATAATGTTTTTCCTCCTCATGGTCAGCATCAATTGCGTCCTTTTCTACATCTCGATCGAGCCACTTTTCGCTAAGTAATTCCTTATAATACTCATGTTGAATGATTAAACTCATTATTTCCGAGGTTCCAGTCCAAATCTCTCCGAGTCTTGAATCCCGAAGTATTCTTTCAATAGGATAAACTGTCGTATACCCGATTCCCCCCATTACCTGCATAGCGTTATTTATAACCTTCCAACAAGCTTTAGTAGAAAACTTTTTAGATTCAGAAACTAATCTTCTCTGCAAAGCGGAAGGTGCTCCCGCGTCAATCGTTCTAGCCGTATTTAAAACTATTGATCTCGCTGCATCTAAAAGCGTAATACTATCTGCGATTTTAAAATTCACTGCTTGAAAGTTTTTAATTGTCTGCCCAAAAGCTTTCCTTTTAGTTGAGTATTTAGTAGCAATATGTAAACATGTTCTAGCCGATCCTAATGAGCCTGACGCAGTTGTAAGGCGTTCAGGGACCATCATTTGATAAAAAATTACACCTCCCTTCCCTTC
>JBHLLM010000025.1:0-14811 GCA_048885575.1 Candidatus Hermodarchaeota archaeon | reverse complement strand
ACAAGAACCCATGTGAGAGATATGCTGATTTTTCCAGAAATGGTAGGTTTAAAAATCGGAGTATACAATGGAAAGTCATATGAAATAGTAGAAGTTAAACCTGAAATGATTGCTCATTATTTAGGAGAATTCTCTTTAACTAGAAGGCATGTTCAACATGGTTCACCTGGAATCGGAGCCACACGTTCAAGTAAATATGTTCCGTTAAAATAAAATTATAATTGATGATAATAAAATTAAAATTGAGATGACAAGCAATGCCAAATTGGGGTTATTCCTTTACAGAACAAAAATATGACGCAGATAGATTAGCTAAAGCAGCAGGAAGAGATTTGCGTATAAAGCCAAAACCAGCAAGGGAAATATGTGCTGTAATTAAAGGTATGAAAGTAGAGCAAGCTAAATCGTATCTTGAAAAAGTAATACAGCTAAAACAATCCGTCCCTTTTAGAAGATATAAAAAGAAACAAGCTCATAGAAAGGATTTAAAACAATTTAACTGGTATGCAGGACGATACCCTCAAAAAGCTGCTGCGAGAATCTATGAAATCCTTACATCTGTTGAATCTAATGCGGAATTTAAAGGTCTTGACACTGAACAATGCAGAATTATTCACGCTGCGACGCACAGAGGTCGAATAATTAAACGTTATATACAACGCGCTCATGGTAGATCAACCGCAAAGTTTAGGCATCTAAGTCATGTAGAGATTGTAATTTATGAATTTCCAAGTTAAAATAAAAAAATTAATAGTAATATAAAAAAATCACACCACTAAAGAGATTTAAGAAAATGAGCCCTTTAGCAAAACATTTTATTGAACAAGGAATTAAGTTAATGCAAATAAACGAATATTTGAGATCCGAACTCATTCGCGCAGGATTTGCAGGTGTAGATATACAGAAGACACCACTCGGTGTTAGGATTACGCTAAAAACAAGTCGCCCTGGACTTGTAATTGGGAAGGGTGGAAAACGAATTCAAGAGATAACCGATGTTTTACACGATAGATTTGGCTTAGAGATGCCCCAGATCGAAGTTGAAGAGGTAACTAATCCAGATTTAAACGCACAAATTATGGCGGAACGCTTAGCATATTCGTTAGATCGGGGAAGACATTACAGAAGAGCGGGGTATTATATTTTAAGAAAAATAATGGACTCTGGTGCTAAAGGCACAGAAATTATCGTTTCTGGCAAAGTAACCTCACAAAGGGCTCGAACTACAGTTTTTAGAGCGGGAACAATGTCAAAATCAGGTCAACCTGCTCAAGAAGGAGTAGACAGAGGTGTAGCTCAATGTATTCAAAAATCAGGCACACTTGGGATTATCGTTAAGATCATGCACTCGGATACAAGGATGGGCGACACTGTTAAAATTAACGACGAAGCTTTAGCAAAACTTCAAGCAAAAAAGGAATCAGAATTAACGAAAACGAAGATCGAAAAAGATTACGAAGTGACCGAGGAAGAAAGAGACTTAACTGCGGCAGAAAAAGAGTTATTTGATGAAGTAGAAGAAGAAGACATTTCTGAAATCTCTTTAGAATCAGATAAAGATTCCGATGATCAAAGTGAATAATAGAAAAAAAAATAAATAAAAAAGTGCGTATAAAAATGGACATAATTACAGCAAAAAAAGTTCGAGAAATGGACGAAAGAGAAAGAGAGAGGAATTTAATAACATTGAGAGAAGAATTGATGATGTTATACAGCCAACAAACTGGTGGGGGTATCTCAGATAACCCTGCGAAAGCAAAACTTCTAAGAAAGCAAATAGCAAGGATTCTTACTGTAAAAAACGAAGAAAAATAGATGATGTTATAATGATAAGCTCAAAATATCTGATTTACCACGATTTAATTGGTTTTGAAGTAGAAGTTAGACTTAAATCAAAACCAATTAATAACGAATTTATAAAAGCTGGCGTGGTTATTGATGATACTCAAAATATGCTGATATCCAAAAAAAATAAAATAGTAAAAAAATACATTAAAAAAGATTATATTTTTAGATTCAAGCTTAAGGATGGAACGCTAGAAGTCAATGGATCAAAGATTGTTGGCATTCCCGAAAATAGATTAAGAAGTTTAAAAAAAAAGAAATGGTCAGGGAAATAAAATGAGCGTTAGAAATATTGGTATTCCCGGAGTTAATCCCCCTACTACTCGTGAATGTAGTGATAAAGATTGTCCATTCCATGGGAAATCACGAATTAGAGGAAAAATAACTAAGGGAGTAGTGGTTAATAAAAAATCAAGAAATACTGTAATTATTAGGCAGGATTATGTTCAATTCGTTAAAAAATATCAAAGATATGAAAGACGTAATTCCAGACTCGCGTGTCACCTACCTGAATGTCTCAATCACGAAATTGAAGTAGGAGATACGGTGAGAGTAGGAGAAAGTAGAAAGCTTTCTAAAACAAAGGCGTTCATAGTATTAGATAAAATTAAGAGTGGGGCGATTTAGGTGGGAACGAGGAGAAAACTTGGACGAAAAACGGCAGTTAAACCAAGAACTAGTTATGGTGTACAAAATGGTTCAAAAATCTTTATTACAGATAATTCAGGAGCTAAAATAGCACAAGTTATTAATGTAGATCACTCAAAGACGCGATTAAGGAGGTTACCAAAGGCGACCATAGGAGATGTTTGTACAGTAACTATTAAAAAAGGTCGTCCGGACTTGCGTGGAACTATAGTTAAAGCGGTAATAGTCCGACAAAAAATGATATTTAGAAGATTAGACGGAACTAGATTGTGTTTTGAAGATAATGCTGGTGTAATAATAACCAAAGAAGGCGATCCTAAAGCTACAGAAATTCGAGGACCGATAGCAAGAGAAGCTGCGGAATTATTCCCCCGTTTAGCTTCCATTTCTTCATTAATTATTTAAATAAAAAAAAAAAAGAGTGAAAAAAAATGAAAGTTAATTCAAAACAACCTCGGAGACAGAGGAAAGCATTATATCAACATAAGAATCATCAGCGTTCAAAATTGTTATCTGCAAGAGTTGCAGATTTTGTAAGAGAAGAATATGGGATAAAAGCGCTTCCTATTAGAGTGGGCGATGGAGTAAGAATTATTCGAGGCGAGTTCAAGGACTTTGAAGGAGAAGTAATCGAGATAACTAAAAATCAACGCGTGAAAATTAAGGAAGCGACTTTTGACAAAGCAGATGGAACCCAATTTCATCCTGCTATTCACATTTCAAAATTAATAATAACCAAATTCTCAAAAGAGAAGAAAATGGACCCATGGAGAGCAAGTATTATCGAACGTAAAGCACTTTTTGGCTTCACTGAAGAAGAATTAAAAGCTCCGAAAAAACAAAAAGAGGAGGAAGAGAAATAGATGACTAAACATGGTGGTACAAGAGCTTTAAAAAGATTTAACACCCCCAAATTTTTACAAATAAAAAGAAAACATGGCACATTTTTTATGAAGCCGTCGCCAGGACCTCACTCTAATAGATTCTGCTTACCATTACTACATATCGTTAGGGATTTGTTAAATATAGTTGATAACCACAGAGAAGCAAAAAAGTTAATAGGGTTAGGGAATTTTAAAGTAGATGGAAAAATTGTTAGAGATAAAACATATCCAGTAGGTTTAATGGACGTATTAAGCATAGAAAAGTTGAACAAACATTATCGAATTCTTCCAGATTCTCACTACGGATTAATTTTGCATGAAATACCTGAGGCAGAGAGCGTGTTTAAATTGTGTAAGATTATTCAGAAATCTACATTAAAGGGAGGACATATACAATTAAACTTACATGATGGAAGAAATATATTTGTACGAGTAAAGGATCCGAAAAAACCTAAAGAAGATATTTATAAAAGAATGGATGTATTAAAAATTTCCATTCCTGAGCAAGAAATTCTGAAAGTATTAAAGTTCAAGGAAGGAAATTTAGCTATAATCATGTCTGGTAAAAATATTGGGCAAGTAGGAAAAGTAATAGGCATTTTAAAGAGGTTCGGTCCGAAAGCAAGTACTGTATCTATAGAACATAATTCTGATCATACAGAAACTCTTTATGATTATACTTTTATAATTGGAGAAGAACAATCTGAGATTAATTTACCAGAATTAGAATAAAATTAAGAGATGAAATTGATAATGTCAGCGAAAGCAGTAAGAGAAACGAATAAAAAAGCTTTAAAGGAACAAGAAAAAATCTTCGAAGAGATGTGGACTAACCCGATGAAGAAACCATATTTAGAAAAGGTGGTTCTTAATATTGGAGTGGGTGCTGGAGGAGAAGAGTTAGAAAGAGCCGCTACTGTTTTACAAACTATTTCTGGAAAAACTGCTGTAAAAACCTTGTCTAAGAAAAATGTCAAGGAGTTTAACCTGAGAATAGGACGCCCAATTGGTACAATGGTTACCGTTCGCAATAATGATGCTGAAAAACTTTTAAAAAGACTTTTTGTTGTAAATAACGATAAAATATTAAGAAGAAGTTTCGATAATTATGGAAATTTTGGGTTTGGAATTACAGAACACATTACCATTCCAGGAATAGAATATGATAATGTAATTGGCATCTGGGGGCTTGATGTTGTTGGTCGCATAGTTAGACCCGGAATGCGAGTAAAATACAGAAGGAAAGGTCAAGCAAAGATACCAAAACATCATTATGTATCTCGGTCAGAAGCTCAATATTTCTTAAAAAAAAATTTTGGAATTGAAATTGTAGATAAATTAGAATTAGATTTTATATAACCATTTAAATACAAGAATGATAATTATGCCGCAAGGTAAATTAGGTAAGGGTCAAAGGGAATGCAGACGTTGCCATACTCACAGGGGTCTAATAAGAAGGTATGGTTTATATATATGTCGTCGATGTTTTTATGAAATTGGAAAAGATATTGGATTTTATAGGTATGATTAATATTAAAATTAGAAATGAGGTGTAAAAAATAACAAATACACTGGCCGATATGTGTAATGACCTTAAGAACGCAGAAAAGGCGAGAAAAAAAGAAGTGGTAGTTAGTCCCGCCTCGAAATTAAATCAAATGATTCTTCGGATATTCCAACAACATGCCTATATTGGGGAATTTGAAAGGTATGATGATGGCAGGCAAGGAAAGTTCAAGATAGCTTTGTTAGGTAAGATCAATCATTGCGCTGGTCTAATGCGGCTTAATTACAATATTTCCCAATTTGAATCCCTCGAGAGAAAATTACTCCCAGCACCGGGATTAGGAATAATTGTGCTTACGACAAATCAAGGGATTATGACCATAAAGGAAGCGGAAGAAAAAAATATCGGTGGAATGACTTTATGTTATATTTATTAATTCTAAATAAAGGTAATGATAAATGGTAAAAACATCATTTTTTAAAGAAGAATTGGAAATTCCGGAAGGAGTTGTAGTTACACTTGATGGAAATCATCATATTACTGTAAATGGACCAAATGGAAAAATCACAAAGGATTTTTCACATGTAAGAGGTATCAAGGTAGAAATTCAAGGAAACAGAGTGATTTTTACTACACACTTCCCAAAAAGCGGAACTATCGCGTTGATTAAGACTATTATAAATTTAATTAAAAATTTGATAAATGGTGTTCAAACAAATTATCAATACATATGTAAAGTATGTTATAGTCATTTTCCATGTACTGTGGAAGTGATACCAGAAAAGAATGAAATTCATGTTGTAAATTTTCTAGGAGAAAGGGCCCCTCGAGTTACTAAATATTTAGAAAATGTAGAAGTTAAAGTAGATGGCGAAGATGTTATTTTAATTGGCCCCGATAAAGAAACTTTAGGACAAACGGCTGCAAATCTTAAGAAAGCGTGTAGAATTAGAAAAAAAGACCCTAGAGTTTTTCAAGACGGTGTTTACCTTTATAGGATTCAGAATGGAGAAGAAATTACCTGGGAAATAAAATGATTTGAGGTTATGGTGATGGAACAAAAAAGAATAATGGAACTAAGGAAAAAAATCAATAAAAAACGACCCTCTTTTAGGCGTGTTGAATCTTGGAGATACAAAAGAGTTAAAAATTCGTGGAGAAAAGCAAGAGGGATCGATTCACAAACGAGAATGAAGACCAAAACCGGAGTTAAATCCCCTTCAGTGGGATATAGAGGTCCTAAAAAAGTGAGAGGGTTACATCCTTCGGGATATGAAGAGGTAAGAGTTCATAATATAAATGAGTTAAAAGTCCTAAACAATAAAAAACACGCTATTAAAGTTTCAACAAAATTAGGTGTTAAAAAAAGAATAAGCGTAATTGATTACGCTCAAAGTAGAGGATTTAAAGTCCTAAATTTAGGAATCTCTCAGAGCGAATTAGAGAGATTAGAAACGGCATTAGAATCATCTTTAGAAGATATAGAGGATGAAGATTTGCTTGAAGATGAGGAGGACTAAAAAATCAATAATAATTAAGACATAAAGTGATAAAAGATGAGCTTAAAAGCCCAAAAAAGAATGGCAGCTGAAATATTGAAATGTGGTGAAAATCGAGTCTATTTTGATCCCTATTTAATTGATGAGATCAAAATGGCAATTACTCGAGAGGATATCCGCAATTTAGTAAAAGAAGGCATAATATTAAAAAAGTATAAACAAGGTCACTCCAAATATAGGAAAAATTTAAGGCATGAACGTAAGAAAAAAGGCAGAGCTAGAGGATTGGGAAAAAGAAAGGGTAAAAAAACTGCACGACAACCTAAGAAAAAAACATGGATGAATCGAATTCGCCCGCAAAGACGAGAACTGAAAAAGTTAAGGGATCGGAAATTGATTACTACAGCAACTTATAGGAAGCTATACAAAAATGCAAAAGGCGGAATGTTTAACAGCGTTGCTCAAATGAACCGTTATATTAAAGAGAAGGATTTTATAAGGAGAGGTAGATAAAAAATGGCAAAAGGACCAAGATATCGAAAACCATTCAGAAGGAGAGCTGAAGGTAAAACCAACTACCATAAAAGATTGAAATTATTAAAATCTAAAAAATTAAGAGCTGTAATTAGGGCTTCAAATAATCACATTATTGTACAAATTATTCAATCTAAAATTGGTGGAGATAAAGTTATCGTTTCTGCCCATTCTAAAGAATTAAGTTCTAAATTTGGGTGGAATGCTAATACGGGTAATGTTCCCGCAGCATATTTAACGGGTTTTTTAGCAGGTTCAAGGGCAAAAAAACAGAATGTCCAAGACGCAATTCTTGATTTAGGTATCTTTTATCATCGAAATCGGGTACTCGCCGCTTTTAAAGGCATTTTACAGTCGGGATTAGAGATTCCTCACAACGAAGATTTCTTCCCCGAAAATATAGAGGAAACAATAAAAGGTTCTCACATAGAACAATATGCCAGTCTTTTAAAAAGCCAGAATCCTGAGAAATACGAAAAGGTATTTTCAGGTTACCTAAAAAAAAAGAGTATTAATCCCCAAAAAATTAGTCAAATGGTTTCGAATACATTTAAAAAAATTCAAAGTAGTACATAAAAGTGAATTAATATGAGTCGACAAAGAAATACTGAGGAAGGATGGATTCCTTCTACACGATTAGGTGAAATGGTTCAACAAGGATTAATCACATTAGACAAGATATTCGCTAATAATCTTGTGGTTAAAGAAAAAGAAATTATTAATGTACTTCTGCCACAACTTCAGGAAAGTGTTGTTACAATTAACATGGTTCAACAAATGACTGCTAGTGGTCAACGATCCAGGTTTAAAGCTGTAGTTATCGTCGGAGCTGATGGTTTTATTGGTGTTGGTTCAGCTAAATCAAGAGAAGTAGGACCTGCAATAAGAAAAGCAATTGATAAAGCTAAACTCTCCGTTGTTCCTGTTCTAAGAGGTTGTGGTAGTAAAGAATGTGGGTGTGGTCATACTCATAGCGTACCGTTTAAAGTAGATGGAAAATGCGGTTCTGTTAAAATACGACTAATTCCTGCTCCACAAGGAGTTGGATTAGCGTGTGCTGATAAAGTAAAACAAGTATTGAAGCTAGCGGGGATTGAAGACGCATGGAGCAAAACCTATGGTGACACTAGAACAAGCGAGAACCTTGTAAAAGCTACTTTCAATGCTCTTAAAAATGCTCACAAATTTAATTTCAATTTATAAAAAAAGAGTGGTGTATATGATGGCAGAAAATAATGTAATTGTAAGAAAGAAAACTAAAATGAAAGTATCCAAGCCCCCTGCCCTGTACTTTGCAGTTCGCATAAGAGGCGCTCCGGGAATGAAACAAAAAATTGCAGATACACTGAAAATGTTAAGAATGCATAAAGTTAATCATGGAGTTCTTATATGGGGGGATATAAGCTATATGGGTATGCTTCAAAAATGTAAAGATTATATAGCTTATGGGGAAATAGATGAGAAAGCTCTATTAAGATTATTAAGAGCGAGAGGAAAAGTCGAAGGTAATAAACCACTCACAGATGAACATATAAAAAATCTAACTAAATACAAAAATTTAAAAGAATTTTCCAAAGCTTTATTATCTGGTGAAATTCAATATAGAACTCAGGATGTTTACAAAATTAAACCGGTTTTTCGGTTACATCCCCCAAGAAAAGGACACCGCGGAACAATAAAAAAACATTACAATGAAGGCGGAACTCTGGGTTATGTAGATCAGTTTATTAACGAATTAATTCACAAAATGATATAAGTAGAAAGGTGATATGATATTACGCGAAAATTCCCTAAAAAAATACGAAAAAAGAGAGGAACTCGGACCCAAGGGTACGGAAAAGTTGGTCAACACCGAAAGGCTGGGCAAAGAGCTGGAAAAGGAAAAACAACTCAATGGAAGAAAAGCAAAAAATCCTATTATCTTAAACAAAAAGAACTTGGATTCCCAGACCCAGACTGGAATCTCGGAAAACGTGGTTTCAAGCGTCCACAAGACATTAAACGAATCTACCATATAAACACCCTTAATATAAAAGAATTAGATTCTAAAATTGAAGACCTCACACTAAATAACATTGCTATTAAGTCGGGAAATACTTACTCTATCAATTTGAAAGATATTAATATCCAAAAAATCTTAGGTCGCGGAGAGATAACCAAAAAAGTTAATTTAACCGTTGAAAAAGCTTCAAAAAGAGCTATTGAGAAAATTGAGTCTGCTGGCGGTAAAGTCACACTCCTTTCAGAAGCGAGCTAAAAAATAATTGTCTTTTTTTAATTAATTTGTTTGACTATTTCCTATTTTTGTTAATCTAGTAACCTCGTTATTAGCTGAATTAATCCTGGTAGTATGAATACAAAAACTAAAACATTTCCTATTAAATGGACTGCATTAAACACTATTCCTAATAAATAAGTTGCAATAAAATAATCGATTGTAATAGAAACTACAAATCCGCCAAATAGTGTGCTCAAAATATCAAATATAAATGTAATAACTGCTCCTAAAGCTCCAAATAATAACATTATCCAGAATACATATAAATCTTCATTTGGTTTAAAATACTCTTTGTTTACCAAGAAATCTTTCGTAAGTCCACCTAAAACTCCAGTCGCAGAATAATGAATTAATTGGTATACGAAAAGTGGTGGAGAGATGAGAGATGATCCATACAGATTGAATAGAGTGAAAATTAATGCACTCAATAAACCAACGATTGTCCCCTCTTTTTTACTCAATATAAAACCAGATAAAAAAATCATCATAGTAAAAACCTCGAGATTGGGAATGGGCGCCAATAAATACCCTAAGACAGTAGATAAAGCCGTAAATATACCAATAAGAGCAATCCGAAAGCTTTTTCTCTCTAACCACACTGAACTATTAATTTTTTCAGTATCAACTTTTTTTGCATCATTATCAATTAAAATTTGAGTTTTGCTAAAATTTTTAGATGGCTCTGAATTGGCATTCATAGTTTTATAATCTTCAATTAACTTTTTTTCAATTTTCTAGATTTAATAACAGAATTTTTCACAATTTTTAAATATATAGGTTAATTTATCCTAGCACGAGTTTTCTAAAAAATATAATAATAGATTGATTCTATGAAGAATAAGAAAATTTACATTGGATTTCTTCTCATGCTACTAATTTTCTGCACAGTTAATTTTTCCACAACCGCATCTCCTTCAATACCCGATAATTATAATGATCAATTGGATCTCAACGAAATTTATATATATAATGTCACTTCATTTAATACTAGTAAACATCTTGAATGGAGAGAATTAGATTGGTTTGCTCCACCAAGAGGTTTTGTTAATACAACTCCTGGAGGTCAAATACTGGTGAACTTCACTGGATTTTACGATAAAGATCCTTTGTATTCATATAACCTTTTCGACAGTCCTATACCACACATGAACATAGAGTTCAAGGAATATCGACTAGGAACACTTGTTACTAATACTACTTTTTACAATATCTCTAATGAAGAAGTTGATACAAATTTGCTTCTAGGATATAATCAGTTTAAGTCTGGATTTTTAATTCAAAACGATAATTATACTTTCTTGAAACAACAAGCGTACGCCCAAGATGAATCTCCGTTTTGGAATGCTACTGTTACTATCGAAGAGACTCAAAACAGAATATCGTTTGATTTTCGTCAAACAGTTTTTTTCCGTCAAAGAACTAAATCCACCTATGATAAGATTTCAGGGTTACTAATTTATACTAACACATCAGTCGGAAATTATACACTTGAGATGACGCTAACTAATTTACCAGTTTTACCTATTAATCATATTTTCATTCCTTCATACACGCCAATGATCACATTCTTTAGCCTTAGCGTTGCAACAATACTCATAATTGTTAATACCAAAATAAAGCAAAAAAGGAAAAATTGAATTATACTATAACTAATTACATTTTTAAATTAATTTTATTTTGAAAGATGCGAAAAAGTAATAAATATATATTATTGTTTTTAATTGGATTTATCTCCTTTACTTTATTATTTATTTTTAATTCTACCCTACTAAACAATCCACAAAATCCTTTCATTCAAAAGGAGGGAGAAAGAGCAGTCAGGCAATATAGAGTTGATAATATTACCTTATTTATCGATTATTCTGGAGTCAAAACGAACGAAAAATTTGAAAACATTAGTCTGACTAATTCCCAAACTACAGTTTATCGCCTTTTATTAAATTGTTGCGATGTTAGTATTCAAACTTTTGGGGGGTACATATATGTAAGTGGAATCAATGGTGTAGGAACTGGTTGGATATATACAGTTAATAACGGTACACCCCCAAGTATACCTGCAGATTATTATAATTTGCTAGATAATGACATTGTTAAATGGAAGCACGTATAAGAAATATAATTTTGACTATTTTAATAAAATTATGAGGTACGTAACTCTCCCGTCTCAACTCTTTTAAGAATAGGTTCCATTTCTCTAAAAGATTTACGGATCTTATGGAAATAATAGCCAAGTTTATAACCTTTCTTACAGTTTGTAAATAACATAAAATTGTTATCTTTATCCCCTACCAGAATAATTGTGTACCCTTTTACACCTCTTATTACAATTTCCCTTAGTTCTCCTTGTCCTAGACCGCTACTGATTTTTTCTCCAAGCGAAATTAATGTCGCAGGACTTGCACTATAAATATCGGCAACAATATCTGCTGTTTCAGAGCTCGCGATTCTTAAACCAGTTTTTGAAACGATTGCGCTACCTTCTAAGTCAGTTGAGCTTTCTAATTGTTCTAAATTACGCATTATTTCAGCTAATAATGCTCGATCGATATTAATTTCTGGTTTGCGAATTTTTTCCATTTTTTCAACCTTAATTATAATAATAAATTAATTCAGCAAATTTAAATCTTTTTTAGATTGCAATGTAAAACTCCGTAATTCTTTTAGCTCAACTGGGTCGCCTTTGTTCACAGTGTGGCTTTTTGTTTCAATTCCTACAATTACTGAACCTTTCGTTCCAAAAGTACCAGTAATTTTGGTAAAGGGAGGTTCTAATTTACGACCGATAAGTTTTTTAGCTCCTTCATAGCTTTGGGCTAAGCCACTACACACTATTCCTTGAGTGTGCTCAGGATTTTGAACATATCCCCTCTTCAGTTTAAACTTGTACAACTTTGGAGGTTCTTTTAATATTTCGATCAATTCTGCTGCTCCGATTATCCGTAGAGTCGTTGGTGGTAAGTCTAATCGACTTAGTAAAATTAAAGTTCTTTCTTTATTAATAAAGACCTTTTCATTTAACCATAAATAAGCATTATATTCGGATACTTTACCCGAACTTTCTAATTGAATTCTTTTTCCATTTTTTTCATAATATGGAAAAAGATTTCCTGTGGATGTAAACATCCCTATTGTAACATGCACTTGAGTTCCAAATTGAGTCTTAGGTTTGAATAACTTATTTTCGTTTACCCGAATTTCAATTAAATCGCATAGATCGAATGCCGTTTTATTATTTGTGGCATAACAACCGCGGTATACCTTTTTAATATCTAATCCCTTTATATTAACTCCAACTCTATCTCCTGCTTTAGCGCTGTTGACATTTTGATGAAATATCTGAATAGATTTGACTTTACCTGAAGTGTTAACAGGGATCACATCAATATTCTGATTTAGATTTAACTTTCCTTTAATTATTGTCCCGGTAATTACTGATCCTATCCCCTTTATTGAAAAGTGGTGGTCAATTGGAATAATAACACTTCCTTCATAGTTTCTTTTTATATTTAATGTTCTAATTTTCTTTAATATTCCTTGTTTAAGTTCTTCAAATCCAAATTTCTTTTTTGCAGAAACCGAAAATACTGGTATGTTTGAGCCATAAGAAGTTGTTCCAAAAAATTCTCTAATTCTTTTGATTTCTGCATCTAAATCTCCTTTGAATAAATCAATTTTGTTAAGTACTACTATAATATCGTTTATATTGAGCGATTCTATCATTATTAAGTGTTCCCCAGTTTGAATCTGAGGACCTTTAGTTATATCAATTATGATTAGAGCACAATCAATAATCTCCACTGAAGACGCACTAATTTTTATCAAATCTGCGTGACCTGGACCATCTACTAATGTGATCAAATATTCATCTAAAATAAAACTCGTAAACCCTAAGTCTATCGTGATTCCCCTTTCTTTGCTCTGTGGATGAGCGTCAATTCCAGCAGTTGAAATATAATCACTTAAAATAGCAGCAACTGCTGTCTTACCTGAATCTATATGACCAAAAAGTCCAATATGGACTGGTATCTTCTTCTCAATTTCTAACATTGAAATATAAAGTTAAAGACAATTAAATCTATGATGTGATTTAATAATTATTTAAAATTAATATGTTTTAATATAAAAAATACTAAAAACGGTATTTTATAATAAATTAGAGAAATAACTGTAATTATTGGACTCCAATAAAATTTAATTACAAATATAATATCATTTTATTATATCTAATTTTAAAACAATTAAAAAGTGAGAAGTCGAATGGCTAAATATTGTGTGTATTGTGGCAATCCGTTGAAAAGCGAAGATAAATTCTGTATTATTTGCGGGAAACCCGTTTTAGCTGGTATTAAAAAACCAGATAAAACCGAAGTCGAGAAAGCTAAAGAAATTATTAAAGAAAAGAAAAAACCTAGAGAACAACTCAAGGAAGAAAGCATCCTAGAAGATGACTTCGAAGTCTCTTCTAAAGAACTCGATAAAAAAGGAAAAAAAGAAGATAAAAAAGATGTACGAGTAGTTGTAGAAAAACCTCTCCCTTTTGAAGTTAAAGAACAAATGATATTAAACATTGAATACAATGATATAAAATTAAATAAACAACTCCTAATAGATAAATTAAAAGAAGTTCAGCAAGCTTTAAAAGATCCAAGGTATGATGTTGACGAGGAATATAACAAGTCAATTAACATAAAAGTTACAGCTATTAAAACCTTGATAGCAGAACTAAAGCAAAAAGAAAGCGAACTGGAAGAAAAAATGGATAAACCGTTTATCGTCCAAAGAATTCAAGAAGATATTGATACGAAGATCTTTCAATTAAAGAACTTATCTCAGCAATATAAACTACATAAAGTCGATAAAGACTCCTTTGAAAGTTTAAGAGAAAAATACAAGCAGGAAAAAGAAGTTCTTGAATTAGAGAGAAAAGATTTGACAATAGGAATGAAGTTGTGGATTAAGGAGCTTAAAATGGAAAAGGTAGAGCTTCAGTCGGAAAAAAATCTAAATAAAGGAAGGTTTTCAGCCAAAGAATTATCAGAAGAAGAATACGAAGCTAAAAATAAAGAATTTGAGATAAAACTTAAAAAAATAGATCTCAAAATCAAGACTTTAGAAGATCTGACCAAATGAAGTAACCTAAATTTTTATTACATCGAATATTTTAAAATATGATAAATATGAGGAAAAAACTAATTGGCTTCATAATATTTATTATTGCATTATCATTACTAACTATCGGTCTAATAAATAGTGAATATCTTATAATTAATACTCTTTATAATCAAATGCTTATTATCCCATAAGAATTGGTTGATTGTCTCAATCCCATCGTTTTCCTTTTCCTAAAGAAACAGAATTTTCTAGAAAGCCTTTTTTCTGATAAAACTTCTCCTGGGATTTTCTATATTTATTCGCTTCTTTATAATGTATCTTACAAAGATATATTTTATGTTGCTTATTTTCATAATACTTTAAATTCGCTTTTTCAACATAAGACTTCCAACTATTTTCTGAGAGTGATCTAATGGCTATCTCACCGCAGTCTTTTACAGAGCATCTTTTTCCCTTGTTTGTTGTAGCACTGAGATCACCTTTCTCTCTAAGTTCTTTTGGGAG